>JAEXPL010000316.1 GCA_023446865.1 Verrucomicrobiota bacterium
CCTTCGAGGAGGCGCGCGACTTCTTCGATTTCCACAGCCAGCTGCGCGAGGTCTGCGCGCTCATGTGCGAGACCGGCCTCGGCTACCTCACGCTCGGCCAGAGCAGCCCCACGCTCAGCGGCGGCGAGGCCCAGCGCCTCAAGCTCGTCACCGAGCTCTCCCGCGGCCTGCAGTCCATCAAGGAACGCCAGCGCGGCGAGTCGCCGCACAATCTCTACATCCTCGAGGAGCCCACGATCGGCCTGCACCTCAGCGACTGCGAGAAGCTGATCCATCTCCTGCACCGCCTCGTCGATCAGGGCCACACCGTCGCCGTGATCGAGCACCACCTCGATCTTCTCGCCGAGGCCGACTGGATCGTCGAGCTCGGCCCCGACGGCGGTCCGGCTGGCGGCCAGTTGCTCTACCAGGGCCCGGTCGCCGGGTTGGCGAAGCTCAAGCGCAGCCCGACGGCGCCCTATCTCCGCGAGAAGCTGGCCACGTAGCGGCGAGGTCCTCGCGCCGCCGACGCTTCAGTTTCGCTCCGTTGTCCCGTCGTCGGGGATCGATCCCGTGAGTCGTACCCGGAGCGCTTCGGGCAGTTCCGCCCAGGCATCCGCGGAGAACGCCGGCGAGCCCTCGGCCACGCTGTACCCGAAGACCGGATCGGCCGCCGGTTTGGCCTCCGCCGATGCCTCCGGAAAGATCTCGAGCGCCGTGCGCAGCTCCGCGGCGAGGCCGCGGACCTCTTCATGCCGCGCCCGCGCCGCGGCGATCCAATCCTCAAGCACGCCCGCCAGGCGCACGGAGTCCGCATTGGCGCGGGCCATCCCGGCGGCGAGACCGGCGGCACGGGCAAACCGGAACGAGTTGCCCGTCCCGCCCTCGCTTCGACGATTCGCCGCCACGGCGAGCAGCGTGTCGCGCAGTTCGCTGAAATGCCCCTCTTGGCGGCGGAGCGCCCGGGCCAGCAGATCCACCGTCGGCACCGCCGAGAGAACCTCGAGGTGGGCGGAGGCGCGGGCGGACTCCAACCGTGTGCAGGCGTCGTCGACCCCGCCCAGCAAGACCCGTTGCGCCACGCTCGCCACGAACGTCCCGAGCAACAGCGCCCCGCCCACCAGCACCAGCAACACCAGAGCCGCCATCCCGAGATCGAGGTGAGCAAAATCGATCTGCACCGCCACGCCCACGGTGGCGGCCTCGGCCAACAGGATGGCCCCGGCCACTGCAACGAGGAGCAGAGGGTGTTTGCGGCGGTTCATGCCCGCCTTTCAGCAAACCCCGTGCCGGGCATGCCGGCGCCCGCCCCGCCCCTGCCGGGCGCAACCAATCCAAGCCTCCGACCCGCGCCGAAAACCTTTGCCGCGGTGTCCGCAGCTTTCCCACACTACCGCATGCTTCTCCGGCGCCGCCTTGCCCTGTTGCTCGCCCTTGCCCTGCCCACCCTCGCCGCTTTGGCGCAGTCGACCGACCCCGTCGACCGTACGCCCCCGGCCCTCTATCAGGAACACCTCGCCGGCCTGCTCACGCCGCTCGCGGCCGTGCTCGACGGCAAGACCGCCTTCCCGGCCGACACCACCGGCGGCATCGTGCTGCTCGCCGAATCCTTCCGCTACCGCGGCGACGACGGCCTCAACTACAAGCTCTACCACACCATCGACTACGCCGTCTCGCAGGCTGGCATCGAATCGGTGAGCACCGACACGTTCAGCTTCGATCGCGAGCGCGAATCCATCTTCCTCATCGAAGCCGCCACCATCCTGCCCGACGGCACGCGCCAGGCAGTCGAGGCCAAGGGCGCCTTCATCCAGACCCCGCAGCACGAGGCGGAAAACGCCCTCTACACCAGCGAGGCGCAACTCCGCGTCATTTTCCCCAGCGTCGCCCCGGGCTCCACGACCGAGGTCATCGTGCTCGTGCGCGAGAACACCCCGGTGATGCCCGGCGAGTTCGCCGCCTCGCGCACCTTCGGCGCGGGCTGGCCGGTCTATCTGAACCGCTTCATCGTCGACCTCCCGGCCGATTACTGGAAACGCGTCAGTGACGCCGGCACCGCGCCCGGCGTTCCCACCCCGACGATCGAAACCCCGGTGCCCGGCCGCGAGCGCCACATCTGGACCAAGCGCCTCACCGAGGCCACCCACTGGGAATACTACGCGCCCTCGTACGAGTTTCGCGCTCCCACGCTCTGGTTGACCACGCTGCGCAGCTGGGACGATCTCGCCCGCTGGTATCAGAAGGAACTCGCCGCCAGCAGCAACGTCGGACCCGAACTCGCCGCCGCGATCGACCACGCGACCGCCGGGCTCACCGATCGCTCCACAATCATCGCCGCGCTGCACAGCCTCGCCGCCGACGACGTACGCTACACCGGCCTCGAGTTCGGCCTCGCCGGCTACCGGCCCCACGCCTGCGACGACGTCTGGAAGAAGCGCTACGGCGATTGCAAGGACAAGGCCGCCCTGCTGCGCGCCATGCTCGGCCGCAAGGGCATCCGCTCCCATCTCGTCCTCCTCGACACCCGCGGCAACGGCCGCAACGAGAAGGCCAGCCCCTCGTGGCAACAATTCAATCACGCCATCCTCGCCGTCGAGCACGCCGACGGTGGCGGCTACCTCTTCTGCGACCCCACCGGCAAACACCTGCCCGCCGGCACCGTCGGCCTCGGCGACCTCGCCCGCGAGGTCCTCGTCCTGCGCGACGACCGTGCCGAATGGGTCGCCACGCCGGACAAGCTCGATGCGGCCACCCGGATCAGCGGCGACCTCTCGCTCTCGCCCGAGGGCGAGCTCAGCGGCTGGTTCATCTACGGCGCCGAGGGCAGCGACGCCGCGTTCTACGCCGCCCACTTCAACGGCTTCGACCGGCAGGACTTGCGCAAGAAGCTCCAGGAGTACGCCGGCGCGTTCTTCCCCGGCGCCGAGGTCGTCGACGTCGACTACAAGACGATCAAGGGGCCCGTTTCTTCGTTCCAGTGCCGCGCCTATTTCGTCCGGCCGGCCCGCGCCGCCAACGGCGCGACATTGACCTTCCCCTACCCGACCGGCTGGCTGCCCTACGTCGACAACGTCGGCGAACGCCGTTTCCCCTATTTCACCGCCCGGCGCGACAGCAGCGTCGACTTCACCATCACCCTCGCCCCCGGCTGGAACGTCACCACGCTGCCCGAGGCGTTCTCCGCCCCGTCGGCCATCGCCCGGTTCGAGGGCGCCTGGCGCCGCGACGGCAACCGCCTCACCGCGAAACTCGCCTACCGCCCGGAACGCGCCGAGCTCTCGCCCGCGGAGTTCAATGTCTACCAGCGTTCGGTCCGCGCGCTGATGGCGTGGCTGGAGCGCCCCGCCGTCCTTGCCAACGACGGCAAAACCGCGGTCGCCGCCCCCGCCTCCTCCGGCGCCGAAGCCCAAGCCCTCGCCGACTTCCCGATCCTGCCCACCGGCGAAGGCCAGTTGCGCCTGCTCGACGAGCGCTACCCCGAGGACTCCGGCAAGGACGAGCAGCGCCGCCTCGCCCTCGGCAAGGTCCTGCAATGGTTCCCGCAGGAACCCGGCGTCGTCTTCCAGGCGCGCCTCCACCTCGCCTCGCTCGAAGCTGACAAGACCGGCAAGGGCGCCTTTGCCGACGCCGTCGCCGCCCTGCTCCAGCAATACGGGGCCCAGCTCCCCTCCGGACTCCGCGCCTGGGCCGAATACCGCGAGGCCTGCGCCCGTTGGGACGCCTCCAAGGCCCCCGCCGCGCTCGCCAAGCTCCAGGAACTCGCCCGCGACGAGAAGCTGACCCCCTTCCGTCGCGGCTGGTCCGCCAATTATGCGGGAATCGCGCTGCTCGAGACCCAGCCCCGCGAGGCCGCCGCCTTCCTCGCCCCCTTCGCCGACCTCAAGACCGACGCCCAGCCCCAGATCGTGGGCAACATCCTCCGCGCGTACTCACGTGCCGGCGACCCAGCCAAGCTCCGCGAGTGGGTTGCCGGCTTCGTAGGCCGCCACGGCGCCGACGCCGACCCGCTGCTCGCCGCCGCCCTCAAGTCACTCCTCAACGACCGCGCCAACCTCGCCGCCGGCTCGGCCTCCGGGGTGCTCGACGCGCTCTCGGCCACCATCACGGATGCAAAGGCGTTTCCCAACGCCTACCCCGAGTTTGGGACGCTGCGCGCCTTCCTCACCGCCGAGGAGGCGCAGCGCCGTTTCGCCAAGGAACTCCGCGCCTGGCTCGAGCAGTACCCGCCCGCTTGGTGGCACCGCGAGAAGGACCCCGCCTACGCCGACGCCAAGGCCCTCGTCGCCCGCATCGAGCTGGAGAACAAGAAGCCCGACGTGAAGGTGATGCTCGACCTCCTCTTTCAGCTGCTGCTGCACCACGAACCCGAATACCCCGTCTTTGCCAAGTACACCAACTGGGCCGTCTGGTACCTCAACAACCGCAAGCTCGACGACGCGATGCTCGCCCGCCTCAGCCGGCTCACGCTCGACCTGCCCGCCGGCCCCTCCGAAGAGGTTGTCGAGGCCTGGCTCGTGCGCGCCGACTTCCTCCGCCGCACCCGCGACTTCGACGGTGCCCGCGCGCTCTTCAACAAGATCATGGACGGTGCCGACACGCGCGACTTCCAGAAGGTCGAAGCCGGCGGCGAGCTCGGCCAACTCGAGCTCGAGGTCGGCCGCCCCGAGGCCGCACTCGCCGCTTGGCAGCGAATCGAGGCCACCCACACCCGGCATCGCCACGGCATCGATTACCTCTACGCCGCCCTGCTGCTCGAAGTTTCCCGCGACGGTTTCGACCGCGGCCTGGAGATTCTCGACCGCATCAAGGCGCAGGAACAGAAGTGGATCGACGGCGCCTACAATGCCCAACCGCTCAAGCACCTCCTACGCGCCGGTGCCCAGCCGGCGGCGCTCAAGGCTTATTGGGCCCACACCCAGCGCTGGCGTCCGGTGTGGGAGCAGATGCTCGCCGCTCACGGTGCGAAACCCGCCGCCTTGCCGCTCCGCGTCGATTTCGCCGCCCTCGACGAGAAGACCAACGCCGCGGTCACCGCCAAGAATCGCGCCGACTACCTCGCCAGTCTCGAAACTCTCGCCCGCACGGCGCAATGCGTGCCGCTCTACGCCGTCGACCTTGGCCGCGCCGTGAACCGCGCCGACGCCTTCGGCGACGAGTTTCAGGCCAAGCTCTACGACGCTGCGTATCCGCTCTTCGTCGACCTCGCACCGGTCGATCCCGAGTTCGACGCCCAGGGCCGCCTGTGGGAGACGATCATCCTCACCAACAACAACCGTCGCCCCGAGGCCGCGCCCAAGGCCCGCCAGCTCTATCTCGACCGCGGCCCCAAGGACTCCGTCGGCATGAACGCGCTGCGTATCTGGGCCATCGCTGCGCGCAAGACGCCCGCCGAGGCCGAGGTCCTGCAGACGATGCACGACCTCTTCGCCGGATCGACGCCGGTCGTCGATCGCCTGGACTCCGTCCGCGTCTATTCCGATTCGCTCAGCCTCCGCAACGACACCGCCCAGCAGATCGCGCTGCTCGAGCGCGAGACCATCCGCAGCGACTTCAAGCGCGACACCGAAGCCGGGAAAGTTCTGCTCGCCCGCCTCACGGAGGCACGCACCACCGGCGCCTCGGCCGCAGCTCTCAGCAGCTACGTGAAGAAATGGAGCGCCGCTCCGGGCCGCGCTTGGCTCCAGCACCTCCGCCCGCGCTCGCTCGACGATCCGCGCTTCGCCGGCCGCGACACGCCGATGACCGACCCCGAAAAGGGCTTCGCCTTGTCCGAGCGCACCAAGTTCAACCTGCTCTTCGCCCTCGACGAAAGCCGCGACACGGCCAAACGCGAGGAGGCCTTCCGCGACGTTGTCCTCGAGGCCGCCTTCGCCACCAACGACTACGCCCGCTTCACCGACGAGATCCTCGCTGTCGCCTCCGACGAGGCGCTCGTCCAGGACACCCGCGGCTATCTCCTGAGCGTCGCCAGTTGGCGGCTCGCCGCCGAGGGCCGCGCCGAGCAGCTCCGCCGCTGCACGGCGCACCCGCTGTACGCGAACTTCCGCGACTCTTTCCGCCAGTCCGTCGACACCATCCTTGCGGCCCTGGAGTTGCTCGAATCCGGCAAACGCAGCGAGGCCTTCTCCGCGCTCATCGCCCAGCCGCTCGACCAGCCCCGCCTCGGGCTCGCCACCCAGGTCCTGCAGGCGCTCGCGCTCGACAGCCAGCCCGGCGCCGCCGAGGCCCTCGTCGCGGGTGCCGACAAGCTCGCCACCGACCCTTCGCTCGAAAAATCGCCCGCCATGGTCCGGCTCGAATGGGCCCGCGCCCTGCGCCGTGCGCAGGAAATCGCGCCGTTCGTCGCGCTCCTCCGCCAGCGCGTCGCCCAACTTCCCGCCGCCCAAGCCAAGTGTCCGGCGGTCGCGCGCAACCTCATGACTCTTCCCGCGCGGGCCGGCCTGACCCGGAGCGAAAGCGCCGCGCTCCTCGGCCACCGGCTCCGCGAGCTCGTCGGCGTCGTCGACGACCTCGACGACCTGCTCCGCATGGTGCGCGACGCCCAACCCTTCGCCACCGGCGACACCGAGATCGGCCTGGCGCTGTTCGACCAACTCGTCGCCCTGCCGCTCAATGACCAACTCAAGAGCCGCCTGCTGAGCCCGGCCGTCCACCTCAACGACGGCGACGATCCCGTCGTCGCCACACGCCTCGCCGCCGGTCTCGACCGCCTCTGCACTCCCGCTGCGCAACGCGAGCAACCGCTGACCGCCGCCGAGGCGATGACGCTCCGCGCCTACGCCGCCTTGCGCTCCGACCGCGGCGAGCGGCCGCCCGCCCTCTTCGATCCCGAGCAGACAAAGCTCATCCCCGCACGGGAACTCGAGCAGTTGCGGCTGCGTTTCCACATTTCCCGCGGGCAGGAGCAGCCGATCCTCGCCGCGCTCGACACCCTCGATCCGTCGCTCATCGGCGAGTTCGACCTCATCGCCTACCTCGATCCGGTACTGCGGCGTCTCGACCGAAAACTCGAGCTCTCGCTTTGCCGCGAGGCGGCGAAGGAGTCCCTCCAGCGCGACCTGGATTCGGCCTGGGACGGTCCGCACTGGAACGGTGCGCGCACCTCCGTCTACGAGATCGCCACCGTCGGTGGTTTTGCGGACTGCGTACCCGAGGCGTGGTTCGACCATCTCGCCGCCGTCACCCGCCACGAGTCGGCGCGCAACAAGCTCGCCGTCGCCCGCGCCGAGATCCGCGGCGACTGGCCCCGGGCCAAACAAGCCGCCGACGAACTCCTGCGCCTCGAGCCCGCGATGTATGACTTCTACCTCGTCCGCGCCCGCGCCGAAGTCCACTTGGGCCAGCCCGCGCTGGCGCGGGCCGACTACGACACGTTCCTCAAGTACTGCCTCGGCAGTCCCGACTACCAGGCCGCCGTACAGGAGCGGAAATCCCTCGGCGAAGCCCCGTAGGCCGGCCCCACTTCGCCAGCACACCCGCCCCCGTAGGTCCAGTCTCCGACTGGACTCCGGGGACTTCGCAGGCCCTCTGGCTCACGCCCAACGGGACCGGCCAGAGACCGGTCCGACTCGGCCGCAGGACCGCCACATTCTTTTGGATGCGGCGGTCGCCCCGCTCACTCCGTCACCGGGAACGAGTAGATCGTCGCGCTCAACGGCGCCGCGGCGAGCGGAGCAGTCGACGCGACATCGGTCGCGGTGGCGATATCGATCACGCGCGGCTGGCCGGGCGTGTTGTGCGCCCGTGCGTCGCTGCCGCCGATGCTCCAGCGCGTGCCGTTGCCCTTCGCCTTCAGACCAGCCGGCCACGCCACGGGCACGGCCACGGCTCCAGTTGTCGGATTCACGATCGCGATCGTGAGCGTCTTGCGGTCGGCGCTCAGCGCCGCGGCCACGTCGCACGGCGCCCACGCCTGCTCGATCTGCAACGGCAGCGTCCCGAAATGCGCGCGGTACATCTGGAGCACGAGGCCGGTGCTCTCCATCTCGGCGGCCGTGCGCGTGGTCTTGATGGCGCCGATGACGTTCACCGTCTGCGCGTAGAACGCCATCTGCACGATGTCGCTCTGCCGGTAGTATTCGTGCAACCCCGCCGCGACGCCGAGCGCGTCGGCCAGATCATAGGGGCATCCGAGCTCGCCGTACAGGTACTCGCGGTGCCAGTAGTTCCACTCGTCCATCGTGATCGGGATGGTCCGACCCTTGAGGTTCGGCAGACTCGCCTGGAGCTTGCGGTGCGCCTCCGCCCGGCGACGGATCGTATTCTTGAGCAACGCGGCATGCTCGACCGTCTCGACCAGACCGATCTCCGGTTTCCACGGCAAACGGCCCTCGTAGAAGTGCTCCGAAAGGATGTCCATGTGGTCGGCGCAATCGAGGAGCATCCCGTGCGACCACGTGACGCCGCGTTTCACCTGTTCCGGGTCGTTGTCCTTGTTGATCGTCTCGATGTCGCCCACCGCCGCGAGCACCAGCGTCGGATCCACCCGTCGCATCGCCTCGACGAAGAGGTTGTGTTTGATCGCGTACTGGTGGAGCTGCATGAAGCCCAGCTGCCAGGTGCCGAACATCTCGTTGCCCACGCACCAGTGCTTCACGTCGTACGGCTGCTTGTGGCCGTTCTTCGCGCGCCAGCTGCCCGCCAGCGTCGACGTCGCACCGTTGCAGTACTCGACCCACTGCGCCGCCGAGTAGGCGTCGCCAAAACCGGCGTTGGCCGCGATCATCGGCACGGTGCCGACTTCGCGACAGAAATCGATGAACTCGTCGGTGCCGAAATCGTTGTGCTCCACCCCTGTCCACGCCGGATTCTTGCGCGGCGGACGGCGGTCGCGGTCGCCGATGCCGTCATGCCAGTCGTACCCGCTCGTGAAATTGCCGCCCGGCCAGCGGTAGATCGTGCCGCCGAGCTGCTTGAGCAGCGCGAGCGTGTCGCGGCGCATGCCGCGCACGTTGTCACCGGGCATCAGCGACACCGTGCCGAGCACGACATCGCCAGCCGCGGCCTTGATGGTGAGGGTCGCGCGGTCGGTCGTCGCGCCCGCGGTGAACGTGAACGCCTGCCGGGTGTAGTCGCCAGCCTTGAGCTGCACGACCTGCGTCGCGCCCTGCCCCGCGCCTTCCCCCCAGCCAAGCGCCACCTCGACGGTCGCCTTGCCCTTCGCCGTCGCCGGCTTGGCCCAGAAATAGCCCACGTATTGTTTGCCCGCGACCACGCCCAGGTCGCGCTGCTGGACGGCCACGCCGGCCGCCAGCCGCGGGGAGTGGTCGCCCACGAACGCCCCCTCCTTGACCATGGTCACGCCCTCGGCCGCGCCGAGGATCGCCCAAGGCGACGCCCCGACTACCGGATACGCCGTGTCCGTCAGTCCCTTGTAGGGCGCATAGGCACCAGTCACCGGGAAATAGAACTTCCGGTCCTCGAGCATCTCCGCCCAGATCCCGCCGTAGATGCAGCGGCCGAGATGTTCGATGAACTGGCCGTAGATGAACGGATTGACCGGCGCGCCGACCTTGGCGGGCTCGGGCTGGAGCGGGCTGACTTCGGCCGCGCGAAGCGCGAGCGGCGCAAACATCAGGTTGAGGGAGGCGCCGAGCACGACGGCGCGACACGAGGGGAGGCGTTTCGGGGATGGCATGCGGCAGGGATATGGACCGGCCCGTCGGGGTCAAACCCGGCCTCCCGCGCCGACACAGGACAGTCAAGGCGCCGCCACCCGCCCTCCCGCTCTCGGCCCCGCCCCGCCGCCAACGCCCACCGGCCGCCCATCGCTCCTTTTCCGCTTTGACCGGCCCTGCCGCCGGTCCCAGAAAACCCCTCGCGGCCCGTGCCCAGCACAGCGCGGTCCCGCCCTTCATATCCATGCCCTGGACTCGCAAGCACCTCATCGGCATCGAAGAGCTCAACCGCGACGAGATCGAGACGATCCTCGGCACGGCCGCCACGATCCGCCACTTCCTCGACCGCGGCGCCAAGAAACTCGGCGCCCTGCGCGGCAAGACCGTCGTCAACCTCTTCCTCGAGCCCAGCACCCGCACCCGCCTGGCCTTCGAGACCGCGGCCAAACGCCTCGGGGCCGACGTCGTCTCCTTCGACGCCGCCGCCAGCTCCACCACCAAGGGCGAGACCCTGCGCGACACCGCCCAGAACATCCAGGCGCTCGGCGTCGACATGATGGTCGTGCGCCACGCCGCCGCCGGCGCCCCGCTCTATCTCAGCCAGCGCCTCAACATCCCGGTCGTGAACGCCGGTGACGGCGCCCACGAGCATCCCAGCCAGGCCTTGCTCGACGCCTATACGATCCGCGAACGCCTCACCACGCTGGCCGGCCGCAAGGTCTGCATCCTCGGCGACATCCTCTTCAGCCGCGTGGCACGCTCCAACATCTGGCTCCTCACCAAGCTCGGCGCCAAGGTCACCGTCGTCGGTCCCTCCACGCTCGTGCCGCACTGGTTCGTCGGCCTCGGCGTCGAGGTCTCGCACAACCTCAAGGCCGCGCTGGCCGACGCCGACGTTGTCATGCTTCTTCGGATCCAGCATGAACGCCAGGACTCCTCGCACTTCCCCTCGATCGGCGAGTACACCAGCATGTTCGGCCTCAACAAGACCCGCGCGAGCTGGCTCAGCCCCGACGCCATCATCATGCACCCGGGCCCGATCAACCGTGGCGTCGAGATCGACAGCGACCTCGCCGACTCCGACCGCTCCGTGATCCTCGAGCAGGTGACCAACGGCATCGCCGTGCGCATGGCCATTCTCTACCTCTGCGCCGGCGGCGACCCCGAGAAGGTCGCGCAGCACGTCGAGTAACCCGCAACCTTTCCCGCCGCTCCGCGCCACCTCCCATGTCCAAGATTCTCTGGATCTCCAACGCCCGCGTCATCGATCCCGCCAACAAGCGCGACGCCCAGGGCGACGTGTTCGCCGTCGACGGCAAGATCGTCGCCAAGCTCACCGCCGAGCAGAAGAAGAAGGCGCAGAAGATCGACGCCAAGGGCCTCGTCGCCGCACCCGGCTTCGTCGACATCCACGTCCATTTCCGCGAGCCCGGCCAGACGCACAAGGAAACCATCGAGACCGGTTGCCGGGCCGCCGCCGCCGGCGGTTTCACCTCGGTCGTCTGCATGCCGAACACCACGCCGCCCGTCGACCACGCCGGCACCGTGCAGTTCATCCAGGACGCGATCGAGCGCTCCGCCATCGTCCACGTGTATCCGACCGGCTGCATCACCGTGGGCATGAAGGGCCAGGCCCTCGCGCCCATCGGCTCGCTCGCCCGCGCGGGCTGCGTCGCCATCACCGACGACGGCATGTGCGTGCAGAACAACGAGCTCATGCGCCGCGCCGTCGAGTACGCGAAGATGTTCGGCATCCCGGTCATGGACCACTGCCAGGACTCCGCGATGACCCAGGGCGCGGTCATGAACGAAGGTTTCATGTCGACCAAGCTCGGCCTGAAGGGGTGGCCCAACGCCGCCGAGGACGTGATCGTTTCCCGCAACGTCATCCTCTCGACCTACACCGGCCACCAGATCCACCTCCAGCACCTCAGCTCGAAGTACTCCGTCGAACTCGTCGGCCGCGCCAAGGCCCGCGGCGTCGCCATCACCGCCGAGGCCACGCCGCACCACATCGCGCTCACCGACAGCGCGCTGGCCGGCTACGACACGCACTTCAAGATGAACCCGCCGCTGCGCACCGAGGAGGACCGCCGCTCGATCATCGAGGGCCTGCGCGACGGCACCATCGACTGCCTCGCCACCGACCACGCGCCGCACACCAACTTCGAGAAGGACAAGGAATTCGACCACGCCCCCTTCGGCATCCTCGGTTTGGAGACAGCCTTCGCCGTCTGCCACCAGACGCTGGTGAGGGAGAACAAGTTCACCCTCCGCCGCCTCGTCGAGCTGATGACGGTGAAGCCCGCGCAGGTGCTCAAGCTGCCCGCCGGCACGCTCTCCCCTGCCGCCGCCGCCGACATCGTCCTCTTCGACCCCGAGGCCGAGTGGACCTACGACACCGCGAAAGGCTTCAGCAAGTCCTCCAACTCGCCATGGCACGGCCGCAAGCTCCGCGGCCAGGTGAAGACCACGATCGTCGCCGGCAAGATCGTCTACCAGGACGGCAAGATCGTCGCGTAGCGCCGGCGGGCCCCCCCGCC
>JAEXPL010000317.1 GCA_023446865.1 Verrucomicrobiota bacterium
GACCCGCGCCTTCGCGAAGGACGCCGTGGCCTCGGGCTGCGTGGTGATCGACAAGAGCTCGGCCCTGCGCATGGAGCCCGACATCCCGCTCGTGGTGCCGGAGATCAACGCCGACCAACTCGCGCGCCACAAGGGCATCATCGCCAACCCGAACTGCTCGACCGCCGTGACCCTCATGGGCCTGTGGCCGCTGCACCAGGCGTTCACCGCCAAGCGCGTCATCATCTCCACCTTCCAGTCCGTCTCCGGCACCGGCGCCGAGGCGATCCGCGAGCTGGCCCAGCAGGTCAAGGCCCTGCAAACCGGCGCGCCGATCGTGAAGAAGGTCTATCCCTACCAGATCGCGTTCAACTGCATCCCGCAGGTCGATACCTTCGGCCCGGACCTCTACACCGGCGAGGAGAACAAGATGATGCTCGAGAGCCGCAAGATCATGGGCCTCCCGGACCTCAAGGTTTCAGCGACCTGCGTGCGCGTGCCGGTGGTGCAGGCGCACTCGGTTTCCGTCTCGGCCGAGTTCGAGAAGCCGGTCGATGTCGCCCAGGCCCGCGCGGCCGTGGCGGCGTTCCCGGGCGCCGAGCTGGTCGACGATCCGGCCAACCGCCTCTATCCGACCCCGCTCGATTTCACCCGCAAGGTGAAGTGCGGCGTGGGCCGCATCCGCAAGGACACCGCCTTCGACAACGGCCTCTCGTTCTGGGTGAGCGGCGACAACCTCTGGAAGGGTGCCGCGCTCAACGCCATCCAGGTGGCTGAGACCCTTATCGCCCGCGGCCTGCTCCGCGTACCGGCCGCCTGAGCGGCGGCACAACCCGATTGCTTTCCAGGCCGGACCTCGCGTCCGGCCTTTTCGTTGGCTGAGCCGCGCGCCGATCCAGCCCGGCGCTCGCGCTCTACCGGGTAGGGCCGGTCTCCGACCGGCCGCAGGAGACAACGCCGCAGCCAACGACCCGCGGCTACCGGGTCCGGTCGAAGACCGGACCTACGGGCCAAACGCTCGGCGGCACGGCGTTGGGTTTGTTCGATTGGTTGCATCTCGGCGTGTGGTTTGCGCAGAGCGGCGACTCGTCTGGGACGCCGTTCGGCAAAAGCCTTGCCGAGCGACACGACTTCGGCCTTTAGTCGCGCCCGTTTCGGACGGCTAGCTCAGCTGGTTAGAGCATCTCGTTTACACCGAGGGGGTCAGGGGTTCGAATCCCTTGCCGTCCACCACCTTCGCTTTGCCGTTGCCCTCGGCGCGGGCGCTCGTTCTTGTCCGCGCCTTTCACCATGGCTCGGGACAAGCTCGAAGGCATCGCCAACTACTACGACGCGGTCGTGATCGGCAGCGGCTTGGGCGGACTCACCGCCGCCAACGTCCTCGCCAAGCAGGGGCGCAAGGTGCTGCTGCTCGAGCACCATTACCAGCTCGGCGGCCTGGCCACGTGGTTCCGGCGCAAGGGCGGGCATATCTTCGACGTCTCGCTGCATGGTTTCCCGATCGGCATGATCAAGTCGTGCCGCAAGTACTGGACGGCGGAGATCGCCGACTCGATCGAGCAACTCAAGGGCATCCGTTTCGTCAATCCGCAGTTCGACCTCGCGACGACCTTCGACCGCGAGGATTTCACGCGGCTGCTGTCCGAGAAGTTCGGCGTGTCGCGCGAAAAGGTGGAGGAGTTCTTCGCCACGCTGCGAGCGATGAACTACTACGACCGCAACACCGAGACCACCGGCGAGTTCTTCAACCGCTTCTTCCCCGGCCGGCCCGACGTGCACCGCCTGCTGATGGAGCCGATCGCGTACGCCAACGGCTCCACGCTCGACGACCTCGCGATCACCTACGGCATCGTCTTCTCGAACTTCATGAGCAAGGGCGTGTACACCTTCCGCGGCGGCACCGATGTGCTCGTCGAGAAGATGGCCGCCGAGCTCCAGCGCAACGGCGTCGACATCCGCAAGGGCGTGATGGTCGAGCGCATCGTGAGCGAAGTGGTCGACGGCAAACGCCGTGTGACTGCTGTCGTTGCGAACGGCCGTGAGATCCGCTGCGGCGCGGTGCTCTCCAACGCGAACATCAAGAACACGATCTTCCGCCTCGCCGGCGCCGAGAGCTTCTCGCCCGAGTTCGTGGCCGAGGCCGAAGCCGTGCGCATCAGCCCCTCCTCGTGCCAGGTGTACTTCGGCATCCGCAAAGGGGAGACGATCCCGCACATCGGCGACCTGATCTTCACCTCCGACGCGCCCGAGTTCTCCAGCACCGAACTGGTCGCGAAGAACACGACGAGCCGGACCTTCTCGATCTATTATCCGGACACGCGCCCCGGCTCCGACCGTTACACGATCGTCGCCTCGCTCAACGCGAAGTACGACGACTGGGCGAAGCTTACCGAGGCCGAGTACGAGGCGGAGAAGAAGCGCCTCATCGAGGAATCGCTTGTCGCGCTCGAGCGTTTCCTGCCCGGCGTGCGCACCAAGATCGATTGGACCGAGGCGGCGACGCCGCGGACGATCGAGCGCTACACCACGCACTGGGCCGGCACCTCGTTCGGCACGAAGTTCGAGGGCCTGAAGGTTTCGATGGAGTTGCCCAACCAGATCGCCGGACTGCACCACGCCGGCTCGGTGGGCATTATCATGTCGGGTTGGCTCGGCACGATTAACTACGGCGTGATCGTCGCCAACAACGTCGACAAGTACCTGCACGCGCTGGGGCAAAAGACGAGCTGATCGGACCGACGGTATTGCCGCAGGGAAGGAGACGGTTCCGCCGGGAAGTGGAAATCGTCGCTTTCACTCGCCTCGGTTGGGCGCCGCGCCCCGGTGACGGGGTACGAAATGCGCCCCTAGGGAAGGTGGTTATTCGCTCAAGTGCTCGCGCAAACGAGACGATGAGCGAGGGCGGGAGCCCCCAGTCTGTCCGACTCTGTCTGTTGCCATGAAATCGCTCCATTTGCTCCGCTTGCTCGCAGCCTGTGCGACCCTGATCGCGGGTGGAGCGGTGTATGCGCAGGAAAAGAAGTTCGACGAGCCGCCGGTGCCAACAAAAACGGTGGCTCCCGTCTACCCGATGGAACTCAAGCGCCAGGGGGTCACCGGGATGGTGACGATGGCAATCACGGTGGACGAAAAGGGCAACGTCGCCGATCCGGTGGTGAAGAAGTCGACCATTCCCGATTTCGAGAAGCCCGCGGTCGAAGCCATCACCAAGTGGAAGTTCAAACCGGCGATGAAGGACGGGAAGCCCGTTGCCGTGCAGGTCGTCATCCCGCTGAAGTTCGCTCTGAACTAGGGCGTTCGGGGCAGGGGCGGAGCGCTCGTTGAGCATCGCGTGTCGGACGGATGCTCTGGCGAAGATTCTTCCGCACGGGAGAGCGGGTGGACCCGGTTGCCCTCAATCGGGTCGAAGACTCGGCCTGCGGCGGAATCTCGAACAGTGGTGGAATGGCGTTGTCCGCGGCTGTTCGCACCGACGACCGCGTTTGGGGCAACGCGGTCCACCTCGGTCAGCCGATTGCGCAGGCATCAATCGGTTCGGAACGGTTGCCTCCGGGCACTTTTCCCTCGCGTTGCGCGGGCACTCGCCTCCCTTTCGCGGCATGCCGTTTTCAAAGTTCGGGCTCTATTCCAGCATCCTGCGCGCCGTCCAGGCCAAGGGTTATGCCGAGCCCACGCCGGTGCAGGTCGAGACGATCCCGGCCGTGCTCACCGGGCGCGACGTGATTGCCTCCGCGCAGACCGGCACCGGCAAGACCGCGGCCTTCGCCCTTCCGATCATCAACCGCCTTGGACCCCACCGCTCCGGCGGCGCCCGCGTTCTCGTGCTGGAGCCGACCCGTGAGCTGGCGCAGCAGGTCGCCGACGCCTTTCGCGAGTTCGCGCAGTTCACCGATCTGCACGTCGACCTGATCCAGGGCGGAGTCGGCTACGGCAAACAGCGCTCCGCGCTCATCGACGGCGCCGATATCGTCGTCGCCACCGTGGGCCGTCTGTTGGAGCTGATCGACGATCACGCGGTGAGACTCGGCGAGCTGCAGGTGCTCGTGCTCGACGAGGTCGACCGCATGCTCGACATGGGCTTCATCGACGACGTGAAGGCGATCGTCGGACGCTGCCCGCCCAAGCGCCAGACGCTCTTCTTCTCAGCCACCATCCCCGGCACCATCGAGGCGGTGGCACGGTTTGCCGTCCGCGATCCGATCCGCATCGCCATCGGCCGTGTGCGCACGGTGCCGGAGTCGGTGAAACACGAACTGTATCCCGTTTCCGCGGCGCTGAAGTTCCCTCTGCTCCTCGCGCTGTTGGAGAAGACCGAGTACCGCAGCGTCATCATCTTCACCCGCACGAAGGAGGGCGCCGACGGCATCGTGGCGCGGATCAAGCGCGCGGGACACTCCGCCACCGTGCTCCATGGCGACCGCAGCAGCGGCCAACGCAAGGCCTCGCTCGCCGGCTTCAAGGACGGCTACTACGAGATCCTCGTCGCCACCGACATCGCCGCCCGCGGGCTCGACCTTTCGGATGTCACCCACGTCATCAACTACGACATCCCGATGACGCCCGACGACTATGTGCACCGCGTCGGTCGCACGGGCCGCGCCGCCGCCAGCGGCGACGCCTTCACGCTCTACACGCCACGTGAGTCCGGCGCCGTGCAGAGCATCGAACGTTTCATCCGCGCCGAGATCCCGAAGCGCAAGCTCGACGGCTTCGACTACAACGCTGCGCCGCCGCGACCTGAGCCGGAGGATGGTGGGGTACTGACGACGGCGCCCAAGCCGCTGCAACCCAAGCGCCAGCCCGACGACGGCTGGCATGAGACGACGGTTGGAGCCGCGAAGAAGAAGAAATCGGCTCCTGCCTCCGCTCCTGCCGAGCCGAAGTTCCAGCCGCGTCCGAAACAGAAGCCGAAGCAGAAGAACGCACCCAATCGCGGCTTCCTCGCGCCGACGAAGGGCAGATCGTTCGCCCACCGCCAGGGCGGCAAGCACCGCTGAGCTGACCTCGCCTCCGGCGAACAACAACGACAGCCTTTCATTTTCCATGAAGAAGAACTTCCCGCTCCACGACCCAAAGAAGCCCGCCGCGCGCGTGCTCGAGACCATCAAGAACGAGCTCCGCAAATACGTGCAGCGCGAGCAGCGCAAGAAGTTGCCCGAGGGATTCAACCGCTGGGATTTTGCCTGCAAGGTCGGCGCCGACGCCGCCACCGCGGCGGTGCTGCCGCTCAGCGACGTGATTGGCGGCGTCGAGGCCGCGGCGCAGTCGGGAGCGGCATCCGTTTACGTCGAGATCATCGCTCTGCCCGGGACCAAGCCGGTCCTCGACGAGGACAATGCCGGCGGGCCGCGCGCGATGCGTTAACCATGGAAGCGAGCTGGCTCCGGAACTGACGCGCGGTTGAAACTGGGCCGACAAGGGGCTCAATCGGCGCTCACATGAGCGCCCCGAAAGCAGATATCCGTGGAAAGACCGCCCTCGTCACCGGCGCGAGCCGTGGTGTGGGCAAGCTTGTCGCCGAAGCGCTCGCCAAGGAGGGCGTGCGCCTCCTGTTGCATGGGCGCACCGAGGCCGCGTGTGCCGAGACGCTCAAGCTCGTGCGCGCCGCCGGCGTCGAGGCCCAGGTGATCGCGGGCGAACTCGCCGATCCGGTGCAAGTCGAGCGGATCGCCGATCAGGCGCTGGCGCTGGGCGGGGTCGACATCCTCTACAACAACGCCGCGGTCATGCACCCGTGGCGCGAGAACATCGAGCAGCACGTCGCTGCCGATTGGGCGTGGAGTTTTCAGGTGAACGTGATCGCCATCGTGCGCCTGTGCGCGCGGCTCGTGCCGACCATGCGGCAGCGGGGCTGGGGCCGTATCGTCAATGTGACGTCTGGCATCGACAAGACGCCGCAGCTCGCCGGCTATGGCGCGAGCAAGTGGGCGCTCGACAAGTTCACCGACGACCTCAACGCCGAGCTCAAGGGCACCGGCGTGATCGTCTCGCGCCTCGATCCGGGTTGGCTGCGCACCGACCTCGGCGGGCCGCAGGCGCCGAATGATCCGGCGACCGTTTTGCCCGGCGCGCTTGTCCCGGTGCTGATCCCTGACGGCACGCCCGGCGGCCAGTTCTATCGCGCGCAGGAGTTGCGCGGTTGAGCCCAATCCTCACGAACCCTCGGCGGCGATGCACGCAGGGTGCTTGCTGTAGGCCACCTCTGAGGTGGCCCTCCGGAGACGCCGGGTCGGCGACCCGGCCTACAGATGCGGAAGCGAAGCGCTCCCGCGACGGGGCCGCCGCCCCTCCAAAACTCCCGCCTCGACAAGGACCGCACGTAACGTAGGGTCGCCGGCAGTCCCACCGCCATGACCAACCGGCACAGCATCGCCATCGCGATTATCGGCTCGATTATTACGAGTCGCCGGCCCGGGCATGGAAACGGCGCGTGACAACCCACGCACTTCCGCTTTTCAAAAGCCCCGGGCCGCACGCCCGGGGCTTTTTGTTACCCAACCCGCACTCATTCATGAGCACCAACCGCATCCTGATCTACGACACCACCCTCCGCGACGGCACCCAGGGCGAGGGCATTTCGTTTTCCGTGGCCGACAAGCTTCGCATCGCCGAGAAGCTCGACCATTTCGGGGTCGACTACATCGAGGGCGGCTGGCCGGGCTCGAATCCGCGCGACATGGCGTTCTTCCACGAGGTGCGCCACCTCAAGCTCGCCCATGCGAAGATCGCTGCCTTCGGCTCCACGCGCCGCGCCGGCATCCGCGCCGCGGACGACTCGCAGCTCAAGCTCCTGCTCGAGGCCGAGACGCCGGTGGTGACCATCTTCGGGAAAACGTGGCTGCTCCACGTGACCGAGGTCCTGCGCACCACGCCGGACGAGAATCTCGCCATGATCGAGGACTCGGTGCGTTTCCTGCGTGAAGCCGGCCGCGAGGTGATCTACGACGCCGAACACTTCTTCGACGGCTACAAGGACAACCCGGCCTACGCGCTCAAAACCCTCGAGGCGGCGCAGCGTGGCGGTGCGGTCAATCTCTCGCTCTGCGACACCAACGGCGGCACGATGGTCGACGAGGTGAGGAAGATCGTGGGCGAGGTGGTCGCGAAGTTCGGACCGGGGAAGATCGGCATGCATTGCCACAACGACTGTGGGCTCGGCGTGGCGGTCTCGCTCGCCGGCGTGCAGGCCGGCGCGGTGCTCGTGCAGGGCACGGCCAACGGCTTCGGCGAGCGCACCGGCAACGCCAACCTCGTAACCATCGTTCCGAACCTGTTGCTGAAGCTCGGTTACGACGCGCACTGCCGGCCGCAGCTGCCCAACCTCCGCCAGCTCTCGCTCTTCGTCGACGAGCTCGCCAACCGCAATCCCGACATCCACGCGCCGTTCGTCGGCGCCTCGGCCTTCGCGCACAAGGGTGGTGTCCACGCCAACGCGGCGCACAAGGTCGCGCGCAGTTACGAGCACATCGACCCGGCTCTGGTCGGCAACCGCCAGCGCATCCTCATCTCGGACATGTCCGGCCGCAGCAGCGTGGTCATGAAGGCGCAGGAGCTCGGCGTGGAGCTCGAGGCTAATTCGCCGGCGCTCAAGGACCTCATCGAGGAGATCAAGAAGCTGGAATACCAAGGCTACGAGTACGAGGCGGCCGACGCCTCGTTCCAGCTCCTCATCGCCAAGGCGCTGGAGAAACACCGCGAGTTCTTCGGCTTCGAGGGGTACCGTGTGATCGTCGAGCGTCGCGGACCGGGTGAGCCGGTCATCTCCGAGGCCACGGTGAAATTGCGCGTCGGCGACGAGGTACGGCACACGGTCGCCGAGTCGAACGGCCCGATCGGAGCGATCGACAAGGCGCTGCGCCTCGCGCTCGAACCGCTCTTCCCGCAGCTGAAGGAAATCCTCCTGCGCGACTACAAGGTCCGCATTCTCGAGAGCCAGCAGGGCGCCGGGGCGCGGGTCCGCGTGCTGGTCGAGACGGCCGACGGCGAGGAACTGTTCGGCACGGTCGGTGCGGGCGAGAACATCATCGAGGCCTCGTGGCAGGCGCTGAGGGACGCGCTGGAGTTCAAGCTTCTGCGCGACGAGCAGCGCAGGGCCAAGGGCTGATTAGGCTTCAGAACAACGAACCCGGACCAAGGTCCGGGTTCGTTGTTTTCAGGGAGTCACTGCGCGCCGGTGAGCGGCGGTGGCGCGGGTGGCTCGCCGGCCGGGGCGGTGAATCCTTGTTCCCGTGCGGCCATCTCGGCGTCGGTGATGGCGCTGCGCAGGGCGAGGGCGCCGCGGATGATGAAGAAGAGCGCGAAGAGGTGAAAACCGAAGGGCATCATGTCGCCGAATTTCAGATAGATCAGCGCATCGGCGACGTAGACGAGCGAGCCGACGACAAAGGCCCAGAAGTAGCCGCGGAGAGAAAGCCAGCCTATCAGCACGAAGAATCCGATGGCGAGCGCGTCGAGTGCGAAGGCGATCGGTTTCAACGATTGGAAGGCGAAATCGGCCACCAACGTGAAGCCGAGGCCAATGACGAAACTGGTCTGGCTGCCACTGTGGATGAGCACGGTGTTGACGAGCGAAAGGCCGGCGATCCACCAGAACCAGCGTGCCGCACTGGCAACGTTGGGGGTGCCGGAAGCGATGGCGGCCTTGTTGACCTCCCGGGTGGCGGGGTTGACGAACGCGTTGTAGTTCATGCTTGGGGTACGCCGAGGAAAGCGGTGCGGCGGCGGCAGGACGAGCGGAAAGCGTGTCGTCCCTTCACGATTGCGGATGGAGTGGGGCGCCGGCAGCGTTGTCACCATGGACTCGCGGCACGACGGCAACACCACTCTTGGCACCCTCAAACAGGAGGTTCTGGCTTTCGCGCAGGAACGCGACTGGGAACAGTTCCACTCGCCGAAGAACCTCTCGATGGCGATCGCCGCCGAGGCCGCCGAGCTCATGGAGCCGCTGCTGTGGGTCACGCCCGAGGAATCGCGCGCGGTCATGGCGCGACCGGAGAAGCGTGCGGCGTTGCAGGACGAGCTGGCCGATATCGTCGTCTACTGCCTGGAGTTCGCGAACCAGACCGGGATCGACGTTGCCTCGGCGATCACTGCCAAGATGGCTCGCAACGCCGCGAAATACCCGGTGGAGAAAGCGCGCGGCCGGTCCGCGAAATACAACGAGCTGTGAGGAGCGACAGAGATCGAGCGACTGTGGTGGTACCGAGGGGCAGCCCATGACCGAGGCTGGAAACGGGGTTCTTCCGCTAGGCGGGCGGGCGGCGGCCCCGACTTGTTGCCGTGGAGCGGAACGGTCTGCTACGGCGAGACGGTGAGCGATGTGGTGGCTAGCTGGAGACCTTCGGCGGTTGCGGTCACGCGGATGGTGCCGGCGTGGCCGCGTTTCGCGCGGATGATCGCGAGGCAGAGCCCGTTGAAAGCGCGGCGAGCGGGCGAAGCGAAGGGCTCGAAACTGGTCGGGTCGCCGTTGTCGGTGGCGACGATCTCGCCCGGGCCTGCGACGGTGAAGGTGATCGGGTGATTGGTGCGTGGCACGGTGGCACCGGTGGCGTCGACGATGCGCACCGTGACGAAGCAAAGGTCCGCGCCATCGCCGGTGATCGTCGCGCGGTCGGGCGTGAGTTCGAGGGCGGCGGGCGCGCCGGCCGTTTTCACGGTGTCGGTGGCCCACCGCCGGCCGTTCTTGTAGGCGACGACCTCGAGAGTGCCGGGTTCGTAGACGACATCGTCCCAGCGCAGACGGTACTCGAACGGTCCCTTCTCTTTCCGGCCGAGCGAGCGGCCGTTGAGGAAGAGTTCGGCCTCGTCGCCAGAGGTGAAGACGTGCACGGGCGTGATCTGCCCGACGCGCTCAGGCCAGGTCCAGTGCGGCAGGAGGTGCGCCATGGGCAGCTCGGGCCGCCAGTGCGATTGGTAGAGGTAGAAACGGTCCTTCTTGAAGCCAGCGAGATCGATGCTGCCGGCGTAGGCGCTGCGGGCGGCGTAGTAGGGCGTGGGCTCGCCGAGGTGGTCCCAGCCGGTCCAGACGAACTCGCCGGCCACGAACGGATGTCGCGCGAGCGAGCGAAAGACCTTGTCGACCGAGGAACCGAAGTCGACGGCGTGGAGTTCGTACGAAGAAACGACCAGGTTGGTCGAGTCGCCGCCGCGGCCGTCGCGCACGATGTCGCTCTCCTTGTCGGTGACGGGAAAGAGGTAGCTACCGCGGGTGCTGAAGGCGGAGGCCGTCTCGGTGCTGAGGATGACCTTGTCGGGGAACCTGGCGTGGAAGGCGTCGTACTGGGGAGCCGTTCGGATACGCGTCGTGCCCTCGAACTCGGGATCTTGGCGGATGCCCTCGCCCTGATAGTTGAGGCCGATCAGGTCGAGCTCGGCCGGAAGTGCCATACTTGGCTTAGCGAAGTTCATCGCGCAGGTGACGGGGCGGGTGGGGTCTTCCTCGTGGGCGATGGCGACCAAACTGTGCGCGATCACGCCGGCCTCGTCGCCGTGGTGCTGCTCGACGACTTCGTTGCCGACGCTCCAGATTATCACCGAAGGATGGTTACGGTCGCGGCGCAGGAAGGCGCGCAGGTCCTGCTCATGCCAGTCGCGGAAGATCAGGGCGAAATCCAGCGGGGTCTTGCGGCGCTCCCAGCTGTCGAAGATCTCGTCGAGGACGAGGAAACCGAGGCGATCGGTGAGTTCGAGCAGTTCTGGTGCGGGCGGGTTGTGGCTGAGGCGAATGGCGTTGCAACCCATCTCGCGGAGCAGCTCAAGCTGGCGCTCGGCGGCCCGGCCGTTGAAGGCGGCCCCGAGCGCACCGAGATCGTGGTGCTGGTTCACTCCGTGGATGGCGATGCGCTCGCCGTTGATGAAGAGCCCCTGATCCGGTTCGAAGCGTAGCGCGCGGATGCCGAAGCGGGTCTCGTAGCGGTCCACGGGCTGGCCGTCCCGGGAGACGGTGGTGACGGCGACGTAGCGCTGCGGCGTCTGCTGCGGAGGGGGGCCCCACAGGCGGGGGTGGGCGAGGACGAGGGAAGTGTGCACCTCGGTCGCGCCGGTGGCCGGAACGCTGGTGTCGGTCGTCGGAAAGGCGGTTACTGCTGCGCCGGTGGGGTGTCCGGCGGCATCGAGGGAGAAGAGTTCGGTGACGACGCGAACCGGGGCGGCGGCCGGGCCGGCGTTGGCGAGGGTGATGCGGAGGTCGATCGTCGCGGAGTCGGCGGAGACGTCGCGAGTGGTGATGCAGGTACCCCATTGGCCGACGCGTACCGGGCCGGTCTTGGTGAGCCAGACGTTGCGGTAGAGTCCGGCGCCCGGATACCAGCGCGCCGAGGCGGGCGGATTGTCGAGCCGGATGGCGAGCTGGTTGGCGGCGCCGAACTTCAGATACGGCGTGAGGTCGAGCTGCCACGAGGCGTAGCCGTAGGGCCAGCCGCCCACGAGGTGCCCGTTGAGCCAGACCGCGGCGTAGGACATCGCGCCGTCGATCTCGAGGAACACCGAGCGGGCGGCGTCCGCGGCGGGGAGAGCGAACTTCTTGCGGTACCACACAGGGCCCCAGCTTGGCAGGCGGCCCATGCCGCCGAAGTCACCGGTGGCGACGAACGGCCCCTCGATCGCCCAGTCGTGGGGCAGGGTCACGGGGCGCCAGGTGGAGTCGTCGAAGTCGGTCTGCACGTAGGCGACGTCGCGGCCGGGATCGCCGGCCGGGCGGACGGAACGGCGGGCGGGATCTTTGACAAACGCATTGCCGGTGGGGAGAATCCAGGGTTTGAGGACAGCGGAAGTCCCGGAACCGGGCTGGCCGGAGTTTTCGCCGCCGAGCAGGGCGTCGGCCGGGACACCGTCGGTGACCTCCTTCACCTCGGGGCGGACGTCGTAGAGGAGGCTGGTGGCGAGGCCTGGCGGATCGTCCTTCTGGAAGCGCCAGCTGTCGTTGAACGAAAGGCGTTCGCGCGGGGCCGCGGCTGTGGCGGCGTCGCCGGTGGATTGCGCCGTTGCTGCGGTGCAGAAGAGCGCGAGGCAGCAGGTGAGGCCGGTGAGGGACTTGAGCGCGGCGGCCATCGGACAGAGATGCGACAAGGTGGAATGCGGGAGGGTAAAAATGCCTCAGCGCCGGTGGGCCGGCGCTGAGGGTGATGAGCGAGGCTCCAGACAGGCAGGAACTCGCATAGGGGAAAGAGAGTGGGTACGGAAGGCGCGAAAGCGGGGACGTTGATCGGCGAGGCTTCGGGTCAGTCGGCCGAGTGGCACCTGTTCCCGAACTGCGGCCTTTACTTTAGCATTTCGGCGGAACCATCGTCGATCACCCACCCGGGTGAATCGATGAGCACCGCGACGATCACACCAGCGAACAAGGCCCGGACAACCTGGGCGGAGGCGGCGCGGTCGCTCCGCAGTGCGCCGGCGGTGCTGGTCCTTGCCCTCGCGGGTGTGGTGGTGGCGCGGGGCCGGGGCGACCTCGCATCGGAGGCAGGCACCGTGGAGCCGGCAGTGCTCACGAGCGCGGCACAGGTGCGCGGGTTGTCTGAGACGGAGGCGGCGCGGTCGCTGCCGGTCCGTTTGCGCGGTGTGGTGGTGGGCGACGCGCCGCCGGTGGGCCGCGCCTTCATTCTCTGGGACAAGAGCGAGTATCTTTACGTCCGCGCCGACTCGGTTGCCGACGGTGTCTTTCGTCGGGGCGACTATGTGGAGATCGAGGGCTACAGCGGGGCCGGCGGTTTCGCGCCGCTGACGTTCATGACGGCCGGGCGAAGGGTGAGCGAGGGCGTGCTGCCGGCGCCGCGCGAGCTCTCCGCGGAGCAACTGCTCGCGGGCCAGTTCGATTCGTATTGGGTGCGTGTGCGCGGCATCGTGCGCCAGTGCGAACCGGCCTCCGCGTGGGCGGGGCGCTGGCGGCTGACGTTGGCGGTGGGGGGGCAGTTGGTGGCGGTGTTTGTCGACGGGGAACAGTCGCCCGAGTCCCTCGTCGACGCCGAGGTGACGGTCGACGGCCTTTTCTTCAACCAGCACAACATGAGCCGGCAGTTCGTCCGGGCGCAGCTGTTCGTGCCGAACGGCGTGTCGATCACGACCACAGTTGCTGCGCCCAGCGATCCGTATGCGGCGCCGGTCCGGCCGGTGCGCAGCCTGCTGCAATTCGAGCGCAACGCGCGGGTGGGGCATCGCGTACACGTGCGCGGAATGGTCCTGCACCAGGCCGAGTGCGGCTGGTTGTGGGTGCGCGATGGCGACCACGCGGTGCGCGTGTTGTCGCGCCAGGGGGCGCCGGTGGTGCCGGGCGACAGCGTCGATGTCGTGGGGTTCCCGACACTAGGCGGCTACACCCCGCGAATCGAAAACGCGATCTTCCGGAAGTGCGCCGACGGCATCCCGCCCGCGCCGGTGGAGCCGCCGGACCTGCACGCGGCCATCGCGCACGACTCGGACCTGATCGCGCTCGAGGGGCGGCTGGTGGAGGCGCGGCGCACGGCCGAGGGAGTAACGTTGTTGCTCGACTGGCGCGGCACGCTGGTGCCGACGTTGCTGGAGCTATCGGCGAAGCAGACCGTGCCGGACGACTGGGTGGCGGGCAGCTTCGTGCGCGCGACCGGGCTGTGCGCGGTGCCACTGAACGAGGCCGCTCCGGCGACCGGTCTGCTGGAGCCGCGTGCGATCGAGCTGCACCTGCGGTCGACGTCCGACCTGGCGGTCCTGCAGCCGCCCCCGTGGTGGAACCGAAAGCGGATCTTCTGGGGACTCGGGGTTGCCACGGCGGTTTCGGTGCTGGCGGCGACGGGGGTGTTTCTGTCCGCGCGCCGGCGGCTGCGGGACCAGGCGCTGCGCCGAGAGAAGGCCGAGGCCGAGTTCTCGGCGATCCTGGCCGAGCGCAACCGCGTCGCGCGCGAGATCCACGACACGCTGGCGCAGGGGCTGGCGGCTGTCTCCATGCAGCTCGAATTGGCGAAGAATGCCCCGGACGGCGGCCGGACCGCCGTGGCGCCGTACCTGGAGGCGGCGCACGGTCTGGTGCGGGAGAATCTCGCCGAAGCGCGCGCCGCCATCTGGAACATGCGCTCGCAGGCGCTCGAAACCCACGATCTGGCCGGGGCGCTGGAGGGCGTGCTGCGGCAGCTCACCACCGGCCGCCAGGCGGCGACGGAATTCCGGGTGTCGGGATCGCGGCGGCGACTGGCGCCGCAGACGGAGAACGAGATCCTCCGGATCGGCCAGGAGGCGATCACCAACGCGGCGAAGCACGCGACGGCACGGCGGATTGAGGTGTCACTGAACTAAGGTGACAGGCAGGTGGAGCTGGTCGTGGCCGACGACGGGGTCGGCTTCGATCCGGGGGCGGCCGGCGCCGGAGCGGGCCGTTTCGGCCTGGTCGGCATGCGCGAGCGGGCGCTGCAGCTCGGCGCCGAGATCGAGATCCGAAGCGCGCCGGGCGAGGGGACGCGCATCGGGCTTAGCGCGCCGACGCCGGATTGACCGCGGCGCAGCCTGCCGTTCGACTTCTCCCGCGCCCGCGTCATATTCCTGCCGACACACAGCCCATGCCCCCGCAGGTCATCCGCCTCCTGATCGTCGACGACCACCCCGCGTTCCGCGCAGGACTGGTGGCGTTGCTTGCCGACCAGCCGGACCTGCGCGTGAGCGCGCAGTGCGGCGATGGGCGGGAGGCGGTTGATCTCTACCGGCGGGAGAAGCCGGATGTGGTGTTGATGGATCTGCGGTTGCCTGGTCTGAGCGGTGTGGAGGCGATTCTGGCGATTCGCCAGGAGCATCCGGAGGCCCGCGTGATTGTGGTGACGACCTATGACTCGGACGAGGACATCTATCGCGCGATCCAGTCGGGGGCGAAATCGTACCTGATGAAAGACATGTCGAAGGCGGAGATCGTCGGCACGATTCGCGCCGTGCATGCGGGCCACGAGAAACTCCCGGCCAGCATCGCCGACCGGCTCGCGGAGCGGCGGCGCCGACCGGAGTTGACGCTGCGAGAAGTCGAGGTGTTGCAGTTGCTCGTGAAGGGACGCAGCAACAAGGAGATCGCTTCCGGACTGTCGATCGCCGAGGACACCGTGAAGAGCCACCTGAAAACCCTCTTCACGAAACTTGGCGTGCAGGACCGAACCGCCGCGGCGATCAACGCGATCCAACACGGGATCGTACGGCTGCCGTAACGGCGAATGGCGACGGCGGGAGCCGCCATGAGACCGCGCAGGGGCCCCGCGCCGGCAGCTCCCCGCCGGCCCGGAGCCGGCTGCTCGCTTCACCCTTTGAGTCGCGGGAGAGCAGCCGGGCCGTCTTCACCAAAAACCAGGCACAGTCACGCCCTGATCTTGCATCGCAACTTCCCTCGTCGTCGCCGCCGCTCGCTCAAAGGCCCACGGCGGCATCGTCGTTTCTCGACTCGCTGTAACGGCTGTGGTCGTAGCCCGGACCTACAGGAGGAGGAGGGCGGGCTTCTCGATCAGGTCCTTCAGCGCGGCGAGCCATTGGGCGCCGAGGGCGCCGTCGACCACGCGGTGGTCGCACGATAGGGTGAGGCTCATGCGGTGGCCGACGACGATCGTGTCGTTGGGGCCGACGACCGGCTTCTTGATCGTGCCGCCGACGGCGAGGATCGCGGCGTTGGGCGGGTTGATGATCGCGGAGAAACGGTCGAGGCCGAACATCCCGAGATTGGAGACACAGAAGGTTCCGCCAGTGTACTGGTCGGGCTTGAGTTTCTTTTGCTTGGCGAGCGCGCCGAGCGACTTCGCCTCGGCGGCGATCTCGAAGACGGACTTGTCGTGGGCGTCGCGGATCACCGGGGTGATCAGGCCGTCCTCAATGGCGACGGCGAAGGCCATGTGCACGGCGGCGTGCTGGCGGATGAGCGTGCCTTCCCACGAGCTGTTCACGGCGGGCACGCGGCGGAGGGCCTCGACGCAGGCCTTCAGGATGAAGTCGTTGACCGAGAGCTTCACGCCGTGGCTCTCCATCGCGCCGTTGACCTGGGCGCGGAGGGTGAGCAGCGGGGCGGCGTCGGCTTCGATCTCGAGGTAGAAGTGCGGGATCTGTGTCTTGGCTTCCAGGAGACGGCGCGCGATGGTCGCGCGCATGTTGGAGAGCGGGCTGTCCTTCTGCTCGGCGATCGGTCCGCGTTTGATGGAGGCGATGGGCGAGTAGGGGACGCCCTCCTTCGCCGAGGCTACGGAGGGCAGGGCCGGAGCGGTGATGAAGCTTCCCTTGCCTTCGGCGGCGGCGAGAACGTCGGCTCTCACGATACGGCCGGCGGGGCCGGTGCCGCGGAGGCGGGAGACGTCGACACCCTAGTCGGCGGCGATCTTGCGGGCGAGCGGGGAGACCTTCACGCGGCCGTCGGCGATGGCGGCGGCGACGGGGGTGTGTGAGGGCGTGGAGGTGTGAACGACGGGAGCCGGTGCCGGAGCGCTCGGCGCAACGGGTTTCGGAGCGGGCGGCGGAGGCGGAGGGACCTCTGCGGGGGCGCCCTCCTTCGCCGAGGCTACGGAGGGTG
>JAEXPL010000356.1 GCA_023446865.1 Verrucomicrobiota bacterium
GGCGGGGGCCCGGGGCCGGGGGGCGGTGGGGGGGGGGGGGGGGCGGGCGGCGGGGCCGGAGAAAATGCGAGGGAGGGCGAGATTGGCCTTGCGGCGGTAGTGCCAAAGTGGCGGCATGCCACCGCCCCCCGCATACACCCAGCCTTACGTATGCGAGCCCGAACTGTCGCGATCGAGTGCGGCACCAGTCGGAGCGTTATCGGAGCCTTCACCCCTGCACCCGATGGCGGACTGATGTTGGAGGAGTACGCCTTGGTGGCGCGCCCGGAGCCGGGCGGGACGGCTTGGCCGGAGCTGCCGGCGGGAATGCGCACGGCGAGCCGGTTCGTGCTTTCGCCTCCGCCGAATCTCACGCTCACGAAGGTGATCGAGCTGCCGCCGGTGCCGCGCGCGCAACAGGAGCGCGTGGTGCGTTTCGAGGCGGCGCAGGCGATCCCGCGACCGTTGGCTGAGCTCGCGTGGGATTGGATGCCGCTGGGTGGCGACTGCCGGACGGTGCTGTTGGCCGCGACGAAACTCGAGACCGCCGAGGTGCTGGCGCGGGAAGCGGCGGAGGTCGGCGTGCGGTTGGACGCAATCGTGCCGCGCGCCGCGGCGTTGCTGCGCGCGTTGGAGTTCAACTACCCGGAGGTCTCGGGCCCGGTGCTGGTGGCCGAGCTCGAGGGAGCGACGGCGTTGCTCCTGACCCGAGGAAGCGGGCGGGCGACGGTGCGGCTCGTGGGCCTGCCGGCGGTCGCGCCAGTGTTGGTGGGTGGCGAGGGCGAAGTGGGCCAGGTATGCGGCGACGATCTGCGGTGGCGGCGGCTCGTTGCGGAGGCTTCGCATCTGGCAGCGGAACCGCGAGAAGGGAACGAGGAACCGCCGCCCACTCTGCTCCTGGCCGGGGCCGACGCGCCGGAGGCGGAACAGATTGAGCGGATCGCCGGGGCGGCCTTTGCGCGGGTGGCGCGGTTTGAGGCGCTGCGGCGGGTGCGGGTGGGACCGCGCGCGAACGGCGCTGCGGCGGTGGCGCACCAGCTGGGCGCGGTGGTCGGTGCGGCGGTAGGCGCGGTCGACCGGCGGAAGCCGGGACCGAACCTGCTCCCGCGGGCGCGGCAGCGGGAGAACGGGTTTCGGCGGAATCGCGGCTGGTGGCTGGCGGGACTGGGACTTGGGGCGGCGGTCGCGGTTGTGGCGTTGATCGGAGTGCGCCTCGGCAACGCGCAGGCGCGGCGTGAGGAGGCGGCGTTGACGCGGCAACTGCAGCCCTGGCGCGAGGCGCAACGGACGGTCGCGGCGCGCCAGCGCGAGAGCGAGACGATCGAGCGGGAGTTGGCGGCGCTGCGTGGTCTGGCGCGGGCACGCACGAGCTGGGCTTTGTGGCTCGCCGCGACGCAGGAACGACTCGGACGGGCGGGCGAGGTGTGGCTCGAGGCTGTGCAGCCGGCGACGGAATCGCGTCAGGCAGCGACTCCACTCTTCGGGCATGGAGCGGCCGGTGGGGCCGGCGCGGGCGGGCTCCGGCTGGCGATTGCCGGCGCGGCGGTCGATCCCGGGCTCGACGGTCGGCGCGCGCTGGAGCGGGTGCGGGTGCTGTTGCGCGAGTGGGCGGCGGACGAAACCGTGCAGGCGGTCGAGGACGAGCGTTTCGACACGAGCGAGCCGGGCGTGCTGCGGTTCGCCTGCGTGCTGGTGCTCAAACCGGAGGCCGGGCCATGAGCTTGAACCTCCAGTTACCGGCACGGGTCCGTGCGTATCCGGGATTCTGGTTGGCGGTGACGGCGCTGGTGGCGGTCACCGGGGCGGCCGCGGTGGATGCCGCCCGGCAGGGCCTGCGGTTGCGCGGTGCGCTGGAACAAAGGGCCCGGTTGCGCATCGAGCTGCTCTCCCCGCAGGCGCGACCGGAACTGGTGGCCTCGGCCGGCGCGGTGCTCGAACGCGCGCAGGCGCAGCTGCGACTGGCGAAGGCGGCGTGGCCGGGCGTGGCAGATTCGGCGAACGCGGCGGCTGCGGACCGGCTCGCGGTGTTCGCGGAGCTGTCGGCTTTCGTGGAGCGCCGGCGCGAACGCGCGACGGCGGCGGGCGTGGTGCTGGCGCGGGACGAACGGTTTGGCTTCACGCAACACGCGGAGACGGCGCCGGCCGGCGAGATCGCACCCGTGGTGCTGGCGCAGATGCGCGCGGTCGAGCAGGTGCTGGCGGCGCTGTTTGTGGCGAGGCCCGAGAAACTTGTCGGGGTGTGGCGGGAGAACCCGCGGCCGGAGGAGGCGGCGCGCGACGGCGAGTGGTACGCACTGCCGGCCGGGCGGTCGGTGCGTGTGCCGGGTCTCGTGGCGTCGCGGGCGGTGCGGGTGGCGTTCGTCGGATCGACGGCGTGTTTGCGCCGTTTCCTCAATGGACTCGCGGCGGAGCCGGCGTTGGTCGTGCGCGAGGTGACGGTGGCGGCGGAGCCGCGCAACGAGCGCGAGGCGAAGGTGAAGGGCGCCAGCCGCGATCAGCATCGTTTCACGGTCGGGATCGAGGCCGTGACGGTGGTGGGCGGAACGTGGGCGAAAGGGACCACGGTGGAACTCGCGACCGAGGTGCAGCCGGTCTGGCGCGGGCCGGTCGAGGGGCGTGGCGAGATCTTTGCGATGCCGGCGGTCGACTATGTGCTGGAGCAGCGCGCGTGGCGGCGAACGGTTTCGGGGGCGGCGGCGGTGGAAGGCGCGGCGCTGACGTTGGTGGAGGTGCGGCGCGTGCCCTATCGCTGGCGCCTCGTGGGCAATGCGGGTGAGAGAACCGCGTTGTTCGAGGAGACGGGTGGACGGCGCAGCGTGTTGCTCACGGTCGGGGGCTGCGATGCGGAGAGCGGGATTGGTCTCGAGGCGCTGGAGCTTGTGCGCACGGAGAATGGCGGGCGACTGTTGCGCGCGCAGGTGCGTGATCCGCAGGAGAAGGCGCCGGTGGTGTTGACCATGGCGGGCAACGGCGGGGCGGAGCGTGTGTTGGCCGTTCTGCGACTCCGGGGACAGCCCGAGCTCGTGAGCGTGGTGGAGGGCGCGAGCGTGGCGGTCGGCGAGGAGCGCTATGCGGTTGGGCGGATCGTGGCCGAGCCGGCTTCGGTGTGGATCACGCGGCTCGGGGGCGAGGGAGCCGACGCGGCGCCGGTGCAACTGCGAGCGGCCGCGAAGTGAAACGAGGACTTTTCATGAAAACCAGAACATGGATGGGCGTGGTCGGGCTGGGGTTGGGGGCGACGGTGCAGGCGTGGGCGGCCGACGGGGAATCAGTGGCGGAGCTGATGGCGCGGGCGCGCGGCCGCTTGCTTGCCGGCGAGACGGAAGGCGCGGCGGTCGCGTACCGCGAGGTGCTGGCGCGGGAGCCCGGCAACGCGGAGGCCGCGGCGTTTCTCGCGCGACTCGAGCGCGAGGGCAAAGGCCCGCGGTGGCAGACCCGGGCCGAGCTGCTCGGAGCTGTCTCCGAAGCGTGGAGGCAGGCGCCGGTGGTGGCGGAGGCGAGGACGGAGGAACCGCGCGAAGCGGGACCGGAGGCGGCGCTGGCGCGACGCCTGGAGGCGATCGTGTTGCCGGAGGTGAGTTTCTCCGGGGCGAGCCTCTCAAGCGCGCTGGCCACATTGAATGCGCTCGCGGCGGAGCGCGAGTCGGCGACCGGCGGGCGCGGGGTGAACCTGGTGCTGCTCGATCCCGCCAACGCCAATCCGCCGGTGCATCTCGCGGTGCGCGACCTGTCGTTGCGGCGGGTGCTCGATTTCGTGACCGAGGCGGTGGGCTACTGCTACGAGGTGCAGCCGGATGCGGTGGTGGTGCGGCCGGGCGGGGAACGCACGACGCTCGAGACGGCGGTGTTGCCGCTCTCGCCGGCGATCGTGGCGCGGATGGCCGGCGCGGGCGCGATGAACGCCGAGCGCGGCGAGGCCGGCGATGGGGCGAAGACCGTCGAGGCGCGTGGTGCGGAGTCAGCCGCGCTGCGGGCGTTCCTCCAGCAGGCCGGGGTGAAGTTCGATGGCGTGGAGGGGAGCAGTCTGGTCTTCGACGGCGCGGCTTTGCTCGTGACGCAGACGCCGCGGAATCTCGCCCGCATCCGCACGATCCTCACGCGATACGCGGCGGTGCGGCAGGTGGAGATCGAGGCGAAGTTTCTCGAGGTGGAGGACGGCGCGCTGGAGGAGCTCGGCGTGAACTGGAACGCTTCGCGGCGGATCGATCCGGTGACGGGCAACCCGCGCGAATTCTACCAGTCGGGCAACCGGAGCGTCGCCGGGGCCTTCGGCGGGAGCGTGAACGGCAGTGCGATCCAGATCGACGGCGAGTCGGTGGCGAACGTGACCGCGCCGGTGTTGCCCGGCACGGTGCCGCTGGGGGCGGGCACGACGCCGCTGGCGCAGATCAGCGGGTTCATTGGCGAGTTCGACGTGAGCGCGACGGTGCGGGCGCTCTCGCAGAAGCAGGGCAGCGACCTGCTCAGCGCGCCGAAGGTGACGGTGCTCTCGGGGCATCCGGCGAGCATCACCGTGGCGCGGCAGCTGCGGTACCCGCGCCAGTACGGGCAGATCCAGAGCCAGGTCGGGCAGTCGGGCGGCGGCGAGAACTCGAGCTCGGCCGGCGTGACGATCACGGCGGGCACGCCGCAGGATTTCACGACGGAGAACGTGGGCGTGGAGCTGGCGGTGACGCCGACGGTCGAGGAGGACGCGCGGAGCATCACGCTGGATCTCCATCCGGTGGTGACGGAGTTCGAGGGGTTCGTGGAGTACGGCGGGCCGAGCCTCGCGGTGTCGGGCGGCAAGACGGTCACGATCCCCTCGGGCTTCTACCAGCCGATCTTCTCGCGGCGCTCGGTGAGCACGCGGGTGACGCTCTGGGACGGGGCGACGCTCGTGATGGGCGGGCTCACCCGCGAGGAGACGAAGAAGGTGAACGACAAGGTGCCGCTGCTCGGCGACCTGCCGGCGGTGGGGCGGTTGTTCCGCTCGAGCGGCGAGGGCGCGACGAAGCGCAATCTGCTGATCTTCGTGACGGCGCGGCTGGTGAGTCCGGGCGGCGGGTTGCGGCAGTACGTGGCGGCGGCGCCGGTGGATAAGGTCGAGGTGCTGGCGCAGGAGCCGGAGAAGGCGGAGGCTAGCGCACCGAAGACAACGGACACTGGGAAGACAGCGGGGAAGACGGTGAAACCCAAGCGTTGAGGTCAGAGGGGGCGGAGGATTGAACCACTGATGAGGTTCGCCAATGGGCGAACCTTAGGTAGTGCAGCTC
>JAEXPL010000361.1 GCA_023446865.1 Verrucomicrobiota bacterium
CGCCCGTGCCGTTCCGGGCCCGGTTTCGCACCACCCGCCGCCGGGCTTGTTTTCGATTGTCTTTCCGGTCGCCACGCTCCGGTTTCCGGATGCCCGATGAACCTCCTGCTCTTCCAGCGCGCCGAACTCGGCTGGCCCCTGCCCGCCGCCGATCCGCGCGCCCGCCACCTGCGCACCGTCCTGCGGCGCGCCGTGGGCGAGGAGTTCGACCTCGGGGTGATCGACGGTCCGCGCGGCAAGGGCCGCGTGACCGCGCTGCCCGCCGACGGCTCCGTGGCCTTCGCCGCCACGCTCGGCGCCGAACCGCCGCCGCTCGCACCGCTGCACCTTGTCATCGGACTTCCGCGACCGCAGACCGCCCGCAAGATCCTCCAGGAAGGCACCGCGCTCGGCGTGGGCGCGCTCCACTTCGTCGGCACCGGCCGGGCCGACCCGAGCTACGCGCAAAGCACGCTCTGGTCGTCGGGCGAGTGGCGCACGCACCTCGTCGAGGGCGCCCAACAGGCGTTCTGCACCCGCTTGCCCGCCGTCACCGTCGGCCCGCCGCTCGCCGCGGCGCTCGCCGAGCTGCCACCGGACGCCCTCCGCCTCGCGCTCGACAACTACGAGGCCGCCGCCGGCCTGGCCGACTTCGCCCTGCCCGCCGCAGCCCCCCGTGCCGTGCTCGCTCTCGGACCCGAACGCGGCTGGGACGGCGCCGACCGCGCCGCCTTGCGCGCCGCCGGCTTCACGCTCGTGCACCTCGGCCCGCGTGTCCTGCGCCTGGAGACAGCCACCGTCGCCGCCGTCGCCATCCTGAAGGCCCGCCTCGGCTGGTTGTAGTCTGATCATGCTGCGCATCCTTTCCGATCTGCATTTCCGCGACGCCGCCACGCGCCTCCGCCGGCTCGAGGATCTGGAGCCGCTGCTGGCGGGCGTGGACGAACTCTGGCTCAACGGCGACACCTGCGACAACCAGACCGGCCTGCCCGCCGCGGAGGTTGAGGCGATCCGCCGCTTCTTCCGCACCCGGGTGCCCACCGTGCGTTTCCTCACCGGCAACCACGACCCGGATCTCTCCGCCGACCACTGGTGCTCCACTCCCGACGGACGGCTCTGCGCCACGCATGGCGACGCTTTCTTCGAAAACGCCGTCCCCTGGGGCCGCCAACGCGACGTGCTCGCCACGCGCATCCGCGCCGCGATGGCGGCCCACCCCGAGCTGGACGACACCACCCTCGACGGACGGCTCGCCCTGCACCGGATCGCCTGCACCGGCCTGCCGCGCGAACAGGATCCGGCAAACACGGGCCACCTGCATCGCCTGCGCCGGTTGTTCACCGAGTTCTGGCCGCCACGCCAACCCCTCGCGATGCTCCACGCGTGGCACTCGCTGCCGGACCGCGTCGCCGCGGTGGCTCCGCGATGGTTTCCTCACGCGCAGGTCGTCGTGACCGGCCATGTGCATTTCCCGAAGGTCTGGCGGCGCGGCGCGTTGACGATCGTCAACACCGGAGCGTTCACCGGCCCGCTCGGCGCCTACCTCGTCGATGTGGTCGGCGATCGTGTCGCCGTGCATCGTCTCCGGCTGACGCGCGGCCGCTGGCAGGCCGGCCGGCTCGCCGGCCAGATCGTGTTGTCCCCCGCCCGCTAACCTGCGGCACCGCCGCCGCAGTCAACGACCGGGCGCAGGGACCAACACCCACGCGCGGCACGTCACATTCCGATCAAGAAACGGAAGAATCGGCCGAAGCACCCTTGCCCGAACCGGCCGTGGGATCGGCGAGCCTCCAGCGACTGACACCCGCGGCAATCAGTTGGGACCTTCGGCCTACCACCCAAGGCAATCTCGGACCACCTCCCCCCAGTTCACTCACGCAATCATGAGCAACCTCACCATCGGCAAGAAGACCAACCTCGCGATCGCCTCGTCCTACGTGCTCATCGCGATCATCGGCTGCCTGCTTTACCTCAACACCACCAAGTTCATCCAGACCCAAGCGTGGGTGGGGCACACCAACAAGGTCACGAGCAACATGACCCAGCTCCTCGCCACGTTGGTGAACATGGAAACCGGCGTGCGCGGCTACGCCGTCGGCGGCGAGGAGAAGTTCCTCGAACCTTACCACGCCAACCGCACCGAGTTCGACCGCCTGCTCACCGCCACCAAGGAACTGGTGAACGACAATCCCGCCCAGGTCGCCCGCCTGACCAAGCTCGGTGAAGCCGAGGCCCAGTGGCTCGCCTCCGACGTCGCCCCCACCCTCGAGGCCCGCCGCGCCGCCAATCAGGACGCCGCCAAGCTTCCTGCCTTCGTCACCGGCTTCAACCAAGCCAAGGGCAAGGCGCAGATGGACGCGATGCGTGCCCAGATCGCCGAGATCGTCGGCATCGAGCAGTCGCTCATGGCCTCGCGCGAGCAGGCCTTCGTCGCCGCCAGCCGCGCCTCCAAACTTTGGATCACCGTCGGTCTGCCCGTCGCGATGACGATCGGCCTCGTCCTGCTGATCTGGGTCGTGCGCGGCGCCGTGCGCTCGATCACGGTCACCGCCGGCGTCCTGAACGACGGCGCCAACCAGGTCGCCAGCGCCGCCACCCAAGTCTCCGGCTCGAGCCAGACCCTGGCCGAGGGCGCCAACGAGCAGGCCGCCTCACTCGAGGAAACCAGCTCCTCGCTCGAGGAGATGGCCAGCATGACCAAGCGCAACACCGAGAACGCCGAGAAGGCCAACGAGCTCGCCCGCCAAGCCCGCCTCGCCGCCGACACCGGCGCCGCCGACATGACCGCCATGTCCGCCGCGATGAACGAGATCAAGGCCAGCGCCGACGACATCGCCAAGATCATCAAGACCATCGACGAGATCGCCTTCCAGACCAACATCCTCGCCCTCAACGCCGCCGTCGAGGCCGCCCGGGCCGGCGAGGCCGGCGCCGGCTGCGCCGTCGTCGCGGACGAGGTCCGCAACCTCGCCCAGCGCGCGGCCCAATCGGCCAAGGAAACTTCCGTGAAGATCGAGAACGCGCTCGGCAAGACCGCGCAAGGCGTGCACCTCACCGAGAAGGTCGCCGCCAGTCTCCAAGAGATCGTGACCAAGGCCCGCGAGGTCGACACCCTCGTCGCCGAAGTCTCCAGCGCCTCGAAGGAGCAGACCCAGGGAATCCAGCAGGTCAACGGCGCCGTCAGCCAGATGGACAAAGTCACCCAGGCCAACGCCGCCAACGCCGAGGAAAGCGCCAGCGCCGCCGAGGAGCTCAACGCCCAGGCCGTCTCGCTCAAGGAAGCCGTCGCCTCGCTCCTGAGCTTGGTCGACGACTCCGCCGCCCGCCGGCCCGCATCCGCCACCGCCGTGCAGCCGCCCACTCGCCCCGTCGCCGGCCACGCCACCGCCGAACACCGTCGCGCGATGGCCGCCCACGTCGCCCCCGCGCCGCACGCCGTCGCCTCCGGCAACTTCAAGAACCTCTGAGC
>JAEXPL010000050.1 GCA_023446865.1 Verrucomicrobiota bacterium
CATCCAATCCGGCGTGGGCAACATCGCCAACGCCGTCCTCGGCGCCCTCGGCGCCAACCCCGCCATCCCCCAGTTCCAGATGTTCTCCGAGGTCATCCAGGACTCCGTCATCTCCCTGGTCCGCTCCGGCAAGGTCAAGTTCGTCACCGGCACCTCGCTCACGATCGGCAAGGACGTCCTCTCCAAGTTCTACGAGGATCTCGAGTTCTTCCGCCCGCGCGTGCTGCTCCGCCCGCAGGAGATCACCAACAACCCCGAGCTCGTCCGCCGCCTCGGCATCATCACGGTCAACACCGCGATCGAGGTCGACATCTTCGGCAACGTGAACTCGACCCACATCATGGGGGCCAACCTCATGAACGGCATCGGCGGCTCCGGCGATTTCACCCGCACCGCCTACATCTCGATCTTCACCTGCCCCTCGTCGGCCAAGGGCGGCAAGATCTCCACCATCGTCCCGCTGGTCTCCCACATGGACCACAGCGAGCACTCCGTGCAGGTTGTCATCACCGAGCACGGTGTCGCCGACCTCCGCGGCAAGGACCCGAGCGAGCGCGCCCATCTCATCGTCCAGAAGTGCGCCGATCCGATCTTCCGCGACCAGCTCATGCGCTACGTCGAGGCCACCGAGCACGGCCACACGCCGCAGACACTGGGGAACGCCTTCCTCATGCACCAGCAGTTCCTGAAGACTGGTGACATGAGAGGCGTCACCTGGCAGACCTGACCCAGTTCACGGCGCGGCGGCCCTTCCGCCGCGCCGTTTTTTTTGTTCGCTCGTCCTCCCGCCCGTTCCCCGCCATGCTCTGACCCCGCCAGCCCCGCGCGTCCGGCCGCGCCGCAGTTCCCCACGGTTTTCTTCATCCAACCCCGTACCCTAAAATGAAAGTCAACCTGTACCTGTCCGTCATCCCCGAGGCCCTCATCGCCTCGCACCTCAGCCCCGAGGAGTTCGGCAACTACTATGCCGTCGGTTCCCAGAAACGTTCCCGCGGCCAGGCCGTCTTCTTCGAGATCGATCAGTCGTTGAAGAGCGACTACCTGCGCCTCGCCGAGGCCGAGAAGCGCTGCATCCCGCACGAGGATGGCAGCCCCCGCCGCTCCAGCTACCTCTCGATCTACCGCGCCCTCGAGCACGTGCCGCTCGCGGCCCTCGGCAAGCTCTTCCTCTCCACCGACGACGGCCGCGTCCTCGGCCTCGAGCGCCAAGCTTACCAGCCCGCCGCCGTCGAGGGCCTCCACCTCTACCAGGAGATCTGCCCCGTCACCCCGCGCGTCGCCAGCAAGCTCGCGCCGCACGAGTTCGCCGCCTACATCACCGACCGCGCCAACCCCGTCTCCGTCGAGAAGATCGTCTTCACCGAACTGCGCCTCGAGGCCCTTGCGACCGATCCGGAGAAGGGCGCCGCCTCGAACCTGCCCTACTCCAACATCGACCACCTGCGCGACTGCCTGAAGGAGTTGCGCAACCGCTACGCCAAGCCCACCAAGGTCGTCGCCCGCGACACCTCCGCCTCGATCCTCTACCGCACCGTCCTTGGCGGTTTCTACGTGGCCGATCGCACCGGCCTGGCCTATTACCCGCTCCCAAGCCGCGAGGACCTCGAGTCCGTGCACTACGCCTGGTGGCGCTCGGCCAACAGCAGCTATATCGCCTGAACTACCTCGCCTCCCCTTTCGTCCTTCAAACCCTAATCCCCACCCCCTCCCAACATGTTGCAGAACTGGTTCCGTAAATTGCAGCGCGCCCGTTCGAATCCGGTCGTGCTGGGTCTCGCCGCCGCCACCTTCCTCGGCGGCTTCCTCGCGATGCCGCTGTTTGGCTCGAGCGGCTCCGCTTCCGAAACCGCCGCCCACGGCGGCCACGCGTTCTCCCCGTTCGCGTTGTTCAGTGATCCCCGCTACACGGCCATGGAGCGCATCGCGCTCCTGATCGTGCTCGGCATCGCCATCGCCGGTCTCGTCTACGGCCTCCTGCTCGCCAAGCAGGTCAAGGACGCCGACGCCGGCACCCCCAAGATGCAGGCCGTCGCGGACGCCGTGCGCGAAGGCGCCAACGCCTACCTCTCCGCCCAGTTCCGCAAGATCGGCATCCTCATCGTCGTCATCACCGGCATCCTCTATTTCACCACCCCGAGCGACGACCAGTGGTTCAAGTTCGGCCGCGCCGGCGCCTTCCTGATCGGCTCCATCTTCAGCTGGGCCGTCGGCTTCGTCGGCATGCGCCTCGCCACCATCGGCAACCTCCGCGTCGCCGCCGCCGCCCGCAAGTCCTACGGCGAGGCGATGCAGCTCGGGTACCGCACCGGCACCGTCACCGGCATGCTCACCGACGGCCTCGGCCTCCTCGGCGGCACCTGCATCTTCCTCATGTACGGTGAGAAAGCCTACGAAGCCCTCCTCGGCTTCGGTTTCGGCGGCACCCTCCTCGCGCTCTTCATGCGCGTCGGCGGCGGCATCTACACCAAGGCCGCCGATGTCGGCGCCGATCTCGTCGGCAAGATCGAGAAGAACATCCCCGAGGACGACCCGCGCAACGCCGCCACCATCGCCGACAACGTGGGCGACAACGTGGGCGACTGCGCCGGCATGGCCGCCGACATCTTCGAGTCCTACGAGGTCACCATCGTCGCCGCCATGATCCTCGGCCTGGCCACCTTCGGCCACAAGGGCGTCATCTTCCCGCTGCTCGTCCGTGGCATCGGCGTGTTGGGTTCGATCGTCTCGACGTACACCGTCAAGGCCGGCCCGAACGACACTTCGGATACCGCCCTCAAGTCCGTCCACAATGGCTTCTGGATCGGCTCCTTCATCTCCGTCGTCGGCTTCTTCGTGCTCGGCTGGTTCTACCTCCGCTTCGATGCCGCCTACTTCGCTGGCAACCCGATGGCCGCACAGGGCTTCGCCGGCGGCGACCCCGCCACCCTCCCAGTCTGGGCCAACTTTGGTGTCGCCGGCCTGGATATGCGCCCGGCTCTCACCTGCTTGATCGGCGTGATCCTCGCCATCGCGCTCAACAAGGTCACCAGCTACTTCACCCACACCACGCACGCCCCGGTCAAGTCGCTCGCCAAGGCCTGTCAGACCGGCCACGCCACCAACATCATCCAGGGTTTCGCCGTGGGTTATGAGAGCGCCGTCGCCGCCGCCATCGTGCTCGGTGGCGCGATCTTCCTCTCCTACCTCTGCTATACCGGCACCCCGCCGCTCTTCATCGCCTACGGCGTCGCCATGACCGGCATCGGCATGCTCACCCTCACCGGCAACACCATCTCGATGGACGTCTTCGGCCCCGTCGCCGACAACGCCAACGGTATCGGCGAGATGGGTTACGACCCCGAGGAGATGGAGAAACAGGAGCCCGGCTCCTTCAAGCGCGCCCGCCAGATCCTGGCCGACCTCGACGCCGTGGGTAACACCACCAAGGCCGAGACCAAGGGCATCGCCATCGGCTCCGCCGTCATCGCCGCCGTCTCGCTCTTCGCCTCGTTCATCGCGGTCATCGCCGTCGGCTCCGAGGAGAAGATCGCTGAGATGTCGACCGCGCAATACCTCGCCAAGGCCGGCGAGCTCACCGTCGCCCACCCGATGGTGTTCATCGGTCTGCTCATCGGCGGCGCCGTGCCGTTCCTCTTCAGCTCGATGCTCATCCGCGCCGTCGGCCGCGCCGCCTTCCTCATCGTCGGCGAGTGCCGCGTCCAGTTCCGCGACCAGGAGATCTGGTCGGGCAAGAAGAAGCCCAACTACGGCCGCGTCGTCGACATCTGCACCGTCGCCGCCCAGAAGGAACTCATCGGCCCCGGATTCCTCGGCATCTTCACGCCGGTGCTCGTCGGCTTCCTCCTCGGCACGCAGGCGCTCGGCGGCTTCCTCGCCGGCACCATCCTCTCCGGCCTCCTCCTCGCCGTGTTCATGGCGAATGCCGGCGGCGCGTGGGACAACGCCAAGAAGTTCATCGAGGACGGCAACTACGGCGGCAAGGGCTCCGAGTCGCACAAGGCCGCCGTCACCGGCGACACTGTCGGCGACCCGCTCAAGGACACCGCCGGCCCCGCCGTGAATCCGCTGATCAAGGTCATGAACATGGTCAGCCTCCTCACCCTCGGCCTCGTCATGGAGTACAATGTCATCGAGCCCAGCGGTGGCGCCGCCGCGCGCGCCGTCGGCATCGTCGTCGCCTTCGTCGCCCTCGCCGCCATCGTCTGGGCGGTCTGGCAGAGCAAGCGCGAGACGGCCGACATGATGGAGTTCGAATCCAACAACGGCTGACGCGCAGTCATCCCCGGCCTCTTCAAGGGCGGCTCCACCCGGAGCCGCCCTTTTCTTTTGCCCTCCGCGCCCCGCTCTTGGCATTTCCACCCGACAACCTACCGTCCACGTCCGCGATGCCCACATCCGCCGCCCAGTCCACGCCCACACCCGCGCCCGCACTCCACGCGCCGCGCCGGCCCGAGGTGCTCGCCCCAGCGGGCGATTGGGACTGCGTGCGCGCCGCCGTCGAGAACGGCGCCGACGCCGTCTACTTCGGCCTCGAACGCTTCAACGCCCGGATGCGCGCGCACAACTTCACCGCCGCCGACCTGCCGGAGCTCATGCGCTTCCTCCACCGGCGCGGCGTGCGCGGCTACGTCACCTTCAACGTCCTCGTCTTCTCCAACGAGATCGCCGAGGCCGCCGACTACATCCGCACCCTCGTCGCCGCCGGGGTCGACGCCGTGATCGTGCAGGACGTCGGCCTCTGCCGACTGATTCGCGCCCTCTCGCCGGACCTGCCGATCCACATCTCGACGCAGATGACCGTCACAAGCGCCGCCGGTGTGCAGTTCGCTCACGAACTCGGCGCGCAACTCGTCGTTCTCGCCCGCGAGAATTCGATCCCCGAGATCGCCAAGCTCCGCGAAACGCTCGGCGACTCTCCCGCCCAACTCCCGCTCGAGGTCTTCGTCCACGGCGCGCTCTGCGTCGCCTACTCCGGCCAGTGCCTCACCTCCGAGTCGCTCGGCGGCCGCTCGGCCAACCGCGGCGAATGCGCCCAGGCCTGCCGCATGCCCTACGACCTCGTCGCCGACGGTCGGAAGGTCGACCTCGGCGGCCGCCGCTACCTCCTCAGCCCGCAGGATCTCGCCGGCCTCGACGTCCTGCCCGACCTGATGCGTCTCGGCGTCGCCTCGCTCAAGATCGAGGGCCGCCTGAAAAGCGCCGAGTACGTTGCCAACCTCACCCGCGTCTACCGCGAAGCCGTCGACCGAATCTACAAAGAGGTTGCCGGCCAACCCGCCGACGCCGCCCGCGACCGCCGCACCGTCGAAGCCCTCTGGCATGCGCACCGCTACGACCTCGAGATGGCGTTCTCGCGGGGGTTCCACTCCGGCTGGTTCCGCGGCATCGACAACCAGCAGCTCGTCCACGCCCGTTTCGGCACCAAGCGCGGCGTGCGCCTCGGCACCGTCACCCGCCTCGAACGCGACGGCGTGCTCGTCCGCCTCGAGTCGTCCGTGAAACCTGGCGACGGCGTCGTCTTTGACTACGGCGCGCCCGAGAAGGGCGCGGCCGGCGGCCGCGTCTACGAAGTCTTCCCACGCGGCGCCGACACCCTGCTCACCTTCGGCCGCGGCGCCGTGGACTTCTCCCTCGTGCACCCCGGCGACATCGTCTGGAAGAACAGCGACCCCGCGCACGAGAAGCGCCTGCGCGCCACCTTCGCCGGCGACCAGCCGCGCGCGCTCCGCCCAGTCTCCGCGGAAGTCTACGGTCGCGCCGGCGGCGCACTCACCCTGCTCCTCCGCGACGAACTCGGCCACGTCGCCAAAGCCGAGTCCTCCATCGCCCTCGTCGCCGCCGAGAAACACCCACTCACCCCCGAACGCCTGCGCGAGCAATTCGGCCGGCTAGGCGGCACGCCGTTCCAGCTCGCGCAACTCGACGCGCAGCTCGAGCCCGGCCTCATGCTCCCGATGAGCGAGCTCAACCGCATGCGCCGCGACGCCGTCGCCCAGCTCGACGAGCTCCGCGCCGCGCCTCACCGCTGGACGCTCGTCGCCGAAGGCGCCACCGCTGCGCACCCACGCCGCGACGAGGCCGCGATCGCCGCCGCCTCATCATCCGCGCCCGAGCTGATTGTCGTCCTCCGCCAACTGCGCCAACTCGACGCCGTGCTGCCGCTCGCTGGCATCGACACCGTCTACTGCGAGTTCGAGAACCCGAAACACTACCGCGAAGCCGTCGCCAAGTTTCACGCCCACCGGGCAACACTCGGCGCCGCTGGTGCGGGCCGCACGATCTGGGTCGCCCCGCCGCGCATCTTCAAGCCCGGTGACGAGTGGATCCTCAAGCAGGTCCGATCCTGCGACGCCGACGGCTACCTCGTCCGCAACTTCGACCACCTCGCTTTCTTTGCCGACTGCCGCCGCCGCGGCGATTTCTCGCTCAACGTCGCCAACGAGTGGACCGTCGCCTACTTCCGCCGCGAGCACGGCCTGGAGCGCGTCACCGCCTCCTACGACCTCAATATCCAGCAACTGGAGTCGCTGCTCGCCGCCGACGATCCAACCGCGCTCGAGATCACGATCCACCAGCACATGCCCATGTTTCACATGGAGCACTGCGTGTTCTGCGCGTTCCTCACCACCGGCAAGGACTACCACGACTGCGGCCGACCCTGCGAGAAGGTCGACCTGCGCATCCGCGACCACCTCGG
>JAEXPL010000085.1 GCA_023446865.1 Verrucomicrobiota bacterium
GGGCACGTTGGGGGGGGGGTCGGCGGGGTTTTGGCGGGGGGACTTCCCGGAGCCGTTCGCCTCCGCCGGCGTCGAGTGGGCCGTGCGGTTCGACGACGGAGTGCGGCTTTTCGGCACCGCCGACCGCCTGGTCCGCCAGCAGGGCGAGGGGCTCGAGCTTCTCGCCCATGGCGCCGCCGACATTCTCCACGACGACCGCGTGAGCTCCGCGGTGCCGCTCGCCGGCAGATTCGCCGCCCTCGCCACCCTGCGCCATGGCATCCTAATTCTGGATTCAGCGGGCAACATCGTCTCGGCCATCGATCGCTCCACCGGCCTGCCGGACAACCGCGTGGTGCATCTGGCCGCCAGCCCGGAGCGCGGCATCTCCGTCACCAACCCCGAGGCAGTGGCGTGGTTTTGCGACGAGCCACAGGCCACGTTCTTCGATCAGCGCCAGGGGCTGCTGCCCGGGCCGATCCCGACGATTGCGCGTACCGCTGCGGGCCTGCTCCTCGCCAACGAGAACCGGATCCTCCGCCTTGAACTCCCAGCCCAGCCCGGCGCCCACGCGAAATGGCGTTCGCTCGCCGAACTGCCCGACAGCGTCACCAGCCTCCTGCCGCTCCGCTCCGGTGTGGTCGCCGCCAGCACCACCGAGCTGAGCGTCCTGGATCCCGCCGCCGGGACAGCGCAACTCCTGCGCCAAGGCGATATTCCCGCCCAGGCAATCTGGTCCGGCCAGCCAGGGGGCTTGGCGTGGGTCGAGCGCTCCCGGTTCCTCCGCGGCACGCTCGCCAACGGCGCCATCCGCGCGGACTCGGCCCCGTTGGAGATCGACGCCGATGTCTGCAGCCTCGTCGAGGGCGAGGACGGTGCCCACTGGCTCTCCACGCTGCATTCCGGCGTGTTCCGCGTCGCCCCGGCCGATCCAGCGAAAACCGGGCGCGTGGCCGTGCGCAACTACCGCAGCAACCTGCGCCGCAGCGACACCGCCCCGCCCCAGTTGTTTCGCGTGGGCCGTCATGTCGCGATCACCGCCATCGGCGGCATCGCGCTGCACACCACCGCCGGCGACCGCTTCGAACCGTACCCGGGGATCACCAACGCCCGGGTCCACGCAATCTCCGCCCCCGAGGGCGACGGCACCGTCTGGCTCGCGCTGAGCCAACGCGACCGGTACCCGTTCCAAGTTCGCATCGCCCGCCTGCGCCCCGACGGCGAGACCGTGTCCTGCGAACTGGTCCGGCTCCCGCCGCTGCCCCTGGAGGTCGCCCCGACCGCCATCGCGGCCGAACCCGGGCCGATCGAACCGGCGCGCATCTTCTGGCTCGGCCTCCCGGGGCGGGTATTGCGCATCGAGAGTCCGGGCACTCCGAGCGACAACCCGCCCCACCCGCCCGCGATCGCTGCCACCGAGCTCCTCGCCGACGGCCGAAACCTCCGGAGCATCAACCCGGAGCTGGCCCAGGTTGGTTTCGAGAACTCCGGTATCCGTTTCGATCTGCAACTGCCGGGCGGACGCCTCGGGCAGCGCGTCCATCTCGAAGCCCGCCTGATCGATTTCGATCCCGACTGGGTGCCGCTCGGCGAAGTTCCGTCCCGGGTTTTCCGCGGCCTGCGGGACCGCCCCTATCGGTTCGAGGCAAGGGCGATCGACGCACTTGGCCGGCCGTCCCCGGTCGCCGTCATGGACTTCTCGGTGCTCGCACCCTGGTGGCGTTCCCCGCCCGCCTACGCCGCCTACGCCCTCGGGCTGGTTCTCTTCTCCGGGCTCGTGTCTCTCGCGCGCTCACGCCTCGACCGCCGGCACCGCCGCGAGCTCGAGGCGCTGGTCGCCCAGCGCACGCAGGAGCTGGCGGCCGCCAACGCCGCCAAATCCGAGTTTCTCGCCCACATCAACCACGAGATCCGCAACCCGCTCAACGGCGTCATCGGCCTCTCCGGCATGCTCGCCCAACAGCACCAGGACGACCAGTCCCGCCAGCTGGCGCGCTCGCTGCGCGCCTGCGCCAGCTATCTCGGCTCAGTCGTCGACAACGTCCTCGATCTCGCTCGGATCGAGGCCGGGCGCATCGAGCTCGCGCCCCAGCCGTTCGAGCCCAGGAACCTCATCGCCGATGTGGCCGAGATGTTCCGCCTGCAGGTCGAGGAGGCCGGCGGCCGCATCACCTGGTCCGTCGATCCCGAGCTGCCGCAGAGCCTCATCGGCGACTCACACCGCATCCGGCAGGTGCTCGTCAACTTCACCGCCAACGCCGCCCGCTATGCCCGCGGTGGCGATGTCCGCCTCTCCGTGCGCCGCCGCAGTCAGTCCGACCAGCAGGTGATGGTCGTCTTCACCGTGGCCGACACCGGACCAGGCATCGCGCCCACCGAACAATCGCGCATCTTCGAGAAGTTCACCCGGGGCCAATCCGCCGGCGAGACCACCGAGACCCGCGGCCACGGCATCGGTCTGGCGCTCGTGCGCAACCTCGCCGAACTGCTGGGCGGCGAAGCCGATGTCGACTCGCAACTGGGCTTCGGCGCCAAGTTCCGCCTCACGATCCCCCTCCGGTTCGCTGCGACCGCCGCCGCCCCCGCCGTCGCGGTCCCGCTCCGCGGCATTCCCGCGCTGCGGGTGCTGGTGATCGACGACCAGGGATTCAACCGCCTCGTGCTGCGCGACCAGCTCGAGCGACTGGGCTGCCGGGTCGAGGAGTCCGCCGATGGTCACAGCGCCTACCTGTTGCTCCAGGCCCGCGCCCACCACATCGCGTTCGTCGATCTCGACCTGCCCGGACTCGACGGCCTCAATCTCATCAAACGCGTGCGGGCCGACACCGCCGGACAGCCCGTGTTCTTCGTGGCCACAACGGCCTCCGCGACCCGCGGTATCGAGGAGCTGGTGCTCGCGGCCGGAGCCGATGCGTTCCTGCCAAAACCAATTTCGCTGCCGCTGCTCGTCACGCTGCTCGAGACCTGTGCCGCCCGCAACCGCGACGGATCCGTCGGCGCGTCGGTCCCGGTCACCGGGCTGGAACCGCCCGCCGCACCTCCCGGCGGCCTCTTCGCGGATCTGCCGCTCAGCGCTGAGACCAGGCGCGATCTCGTCGCCGCGCTCGATGTCGAGGTCGCCGCGCTCGCCACGAGCTGGCGTCTGGCCGAAGCGCCCGCCGCCCGCCGCCACGCCCACCGGATCGCCTCGCTGGGAATTCTCGCCCGGGATGAGGCCCTGGTTGCCGCCGCGCGGCACGCCGAGGACGCTTTGCAGACCGGTCGCCCAATCGCCAGCCAGTTGGTGGACGCACTCCAAGGCGCCGCCCGCACGCGCATCCAACTGCTGGCCGCCGACCACCGCGATCACCGCAACTGAGCGCCCGCGTCCCCCTAGAAAAACTGATTCCCGTCGGGCCGCACGAAGCCCTTCCGCATGGCGTACCGCATCAGCTCGGCCTGAGTGTTGGCCCCGAGCTTCTTCATGATGTTGCGGCGGTGGGAATGCACGGTCCAAGCGGTCAACCCCATCTGCGCCGCCGCCTCCTCGTTGGTGAGCCCGCGACCGAGCATGCGCAGCAGTTCCTGCTCCCGTTCGCTGAGGACTTTCGAAAACGAGGCCGGGTCGGATCGGATCGCCTGCTGCACCTGTTGCACGACCTCGGCGAAATACACCCGTCCGGACGCGACCGCCTCGATCGCGTTGCGCAGCGTCGCGGGGATCTGCACGTTCTTGTCGACGAACCCCTGGATTCCCATCGTCCGGATCCGGTGGATCGTCACCTCGTCCCGCAGGGAAGTCAGCGCCAGCACCTTCACCTCGGGCATCGTCTCGAAAAGCCGGGCCGCGACGTCGAGCCCATCGCCGTCGGGCAGATGCAGGTCGAGCATCACCACATCCGGATTCGCCGCGGGAATGCGCTCGATCGCCTCCGCCACCGAGCCCGCTTCGCAGACCACCGTGAAACCGAACTGCGTGGAGCACAGTCCCACCAGCAAGCGTCGGAACAGTTCCTGATCCTCGACAATGGCCAGTTTGATCGACATCGGACGATGGAAACGCCGCGGATTCAGCCGCATCCGACGTGAACGAGCAAGCTCACTCCAGCCCGCCCCCCGCATTCACCGAAAAACAACAAGGCCCGGCGCGCAGCCGGGCCTTGGAAAACCGTCGGGAGGGAAGAACCCTCGTCAGCCCTTGGCCGCGAACTTCGGCTCGAGATAGTTCGCGCAGCTGTCGAGCGTCGCGAGCTGCATGTACTCGGACTCCGGCACCTCGATGCCGTGGCGCTTGCGCAGCTCCATGACGATGTCGAGGAAGTCCATCGAATCGAGTTGGAGCTGCTCGCGCAGCCGCACATCGGGCTTGAGGTTGCTGGTGTCCTCGTCGGGCGCGATGTCGGCGATGATTTCGATGATCAGCTTCTTGATGTCGTCTTTCGTCATGGGGAGCAAAGTCAGGCGGAATAACGCTTCACGATGAGCGCGGAGTTGATTCCGAGCATACCGAAGGAGTTGTTCAAAATGGCGTCAACCCGTTTCACCGCGCGCGGCTGGTTGAGCACCAAGTTGGGCAAGGCGCACTGCGGATCAAGGTCGTCGACGTTGATAGTCGGGTGGACGACGAGGTCGTCGAACGACGGCAGGTTGCCCGCCAGCTCAAGGCTGCCGGCCGCGCCCATCGCGTGACCGATGAACGCCTTGGTTCCGTTCACGTGCGGGAACTGCGCCGCACCCTCGAAGGCCGACGCGATCGCCTGGCACTCCTGGATGTCGCCGAGCGGCGTGGAGGTGGCGTGGGCGTTGAGGATGTCGATCTGGTCCGGCGTCATCCCGGCGTGCTTGATCGCCAGGCGGATGCACTCGGCCTGACGGACCGGATTGGGCAACACGTAGTCGCTGGCGTCGGAGTTGATCGAATAGCCCGCAATCTCGCCGTAGATCTTCGCCCCGCGGGCGAGCGCGTCCTCGAGCCGCTCCATCGCGTAGAGGCAACCGCCCTCGGAGACGACGATGCCGTTGCGCGCCTTGTCAAAGGGCCGGCTGGCCTTGGTCGGATCGCTGTGGTGGGCGAGTGCCCCCTGGCTCTTGAAGGCCGCAAAGATGCCGAACGACCGGATGCTCTCGCTGATGCCGCCCGCCAGTGCGAAGTCGACCTCGCCCAGGCGCAGCATCTGCGCGGCGTGGATGATGCCGATGTTGCCGGCGGCACACGCGGCGCCGAGCGTGTACGCGGGGCCGGTGACACCGAGATTCAACGACGCCTCGCCCGCCGGGTTGTTGGCGACGGTGCGGGGATTGTGGTAATGCGACCAGAACTTGGTGTCGTTGCCGAAGGTGGCGAGGCTCGCGATCTCGTTCTCGGTCTCGACGTTGCCGTGCTCGGTGATGCCCACGTAGATGCCCACGCGGCTCTTGTCGGTCTTGTCCCAGGCCACGCCCGAGTCCTTCACCGCCTCGTGCGCGCAGTAGATGCTCACACTGCCCGCGCGCGTGCCGACCCGCAGCTCCTTGCGCGTCTGGTAGCGCGTGGTCTCGAATTTGCACACGCCCGCCAGCACCTTGCCCATGTGGCGGGTTTCAAAGAGCTCGACGCCGGACTTGCCGGTGAGCAGCGCCCGCCGGAACTCGGGCAGGCTGTTGCCATTGGGGGCGGTGAGGCCCACGCCGGTGATGACAATGCGGCTGAGGTTCATGGTGAAAATTGGGCAACGACTGGGAAGTCGCACCGAAAGAAACCGAAAGTTTGCCTAGCCTCCGTCCACTGAGGCAATAAAAGTTTCCGCAGCAACCACCATGAACGTCCTCGGCGTCGGCGGAGCAGGGTACATCGGCAGTCATTGCGTGCGGCAACTCGCGGCCGCCGGGCATCGCCCGGTCGTGCTCGACAGCCTCGTCTACGGCCACCGCGCCGCCGTTGCCCCGCAGATTCCCTTCCACACCTGCGATCTGGGCGACGAAGCCGCCCTCGCGCGCATCTTCGCCACCGAGAAGATCGAGCTCGTCATGCACTTCGCGGCCTTCGCCTACGTGGGCGAATCCGTCACCGACCCGCTCAAATACTACTTCAACAACACCGTCGCCACGCTCCACCTCCTGCGCGCGATGTTGAAGGCGGGCGTGAAGAAATTCGTCTTCTCCTCGACCTGCGCGACCTACGGCGTGCCGCCCACGCTCCCGATGACCGAGGCCACCCCGCAGGCCCCGATCAACCCCTACGGCCAGACCAAGCTCGACGTCGAGAACGCCCTCAAGAACCTCGCCCGCGCCCACGGCCTGTCCTTCGCGGCCTTCCGCTACTTCAACGCCGCCGGCGCCGCCGCGGATGGCACCATCGGCGAGGACCACAAGCCCGAGACGCACCTCATCCCGCTCGCGATCGACGCCGCCACCGGCCGCGGCCCCGCGCTCCAGCTCTTCGGCACCGACTACCCGACCCCCGACGGCACCTGCCTGCGCGACTACGTCCACGTCGACGACCTCGCCCGCGCCCACATCGCGGTGTTTCCGAAACTCGCCACACCGGGCGCCGGCTTTTTCTACAACCTCGGTACGGGCACGCCCACCTCCGTGCGCGAAGTCATCGCCGCCGTCGAGAAGGTCACCGGCCTCAAAGTCCCCGTGAACGAATCTCCCCGCCGCGCCGGCGACCCGCCCGCCCTCTACGCCGATGCCACCAAAGCCCGCACCGAGCTCGGCTGGGAACCCGAGTACAAGACCATCGAGCCCGTCGTCGCCTCCGCCTGGAAGTGGCACCAATCCCACCCCAAAGGCTACGCCGACCGCTGAGCCTCCGCCGTAGCTGGATCGCGCAGCGATTCAACCTCATCCCCTCCTGCTTTCCCTCGGCCCGGGCTCCCGCCCGGGCCTTTTCGTTTCCTCCTCCGCCGCCCTTCCGTTCCTGATTCCCTGATTTCCACATTCCCTTTCTTCATTCCGAAATCCGTTCCTGATCTCCTGAGTTCCAGATTTCGTCCGCTTCGCCGTCGACCGGTTACCGTCCACAGTTCACCGTCCACCGCCATGTCCCGTCTCGCCCAGCAGCTCCAATTTCTCCTCGAGATCGACCAGCTGAAGGAGATCCGCCGGCAAAACTACACCATCGTCGGCCGTCGCCAGGAAACCGATGCCGAGCACGCCTGGCACGTCACCCTCATGGCCGTGCTCCTCGCCGAGCACGCCAACACCTCCGTCGATCTCCTGCGCGTGGTGAAGATGCTGCTCATCCACGACCTCGTCGAGATCGACGCCGGCGACACTTTCGCCTACGACACCGCCGGCGCCGCCACCCAGCACGAGCGCGAAGCCCGCGCCGCCGACCGCATCTTCCCGCTCCTCCCGCCCGACCAGGCCGCCGCGTACCGCGCACTCTGGGACGAGTTCGAAGCCCGCACCACCGCCGAGGCAAAGTACGCCCACGCCATGGACCGTGTGCTTCCCATCTTCCTCAACAACGCCACGGAGGGCACCGCGTGGCGCCAGCACGGCGTCACCGCCGATCGGGTATACGCCCGCAACCGCCACGCCGCCGAGGGTTGCGCCGCGCTCTGGGCCGAGGCGGAGCGGGAGATCGCCCGCGCCGTCGCCGCCGGGCACCTCGCTCCGGCCAAGCAGTAGCGACCTTCAGCCGGTTCTCCCCATCCGACCTATGGGACCTATTCGACCTATTCCCCCTACCGCCGCTCCAGCGCCAGCCCCGCGCCAAACCCCACCAGCGTCGCGCCCACCCCGCGTTGGAACACCGCCCGGAAACGCGCCCGCCGAAACAGCCCCTGGATCCGCTCCCCCGCACTCGCATAGAGCATCATGCAGCTGAAGGTGGTCAGCAGCGTCGCCCCGAGCATCACCGCCGCCTTGCCGGTCGTCAGTTGCCCATCGGCGAAGAACTGCGGAAACAGCGACGAGAAGAAGAACACCGCCTTCGGGTTGCTCGCCGTCACGAAGAAGGCCTCGCGGAACAGGCTCCGCCGCGGCATCGCGCTTTCCGCCCCTCCGCCCTCGGCCACCATGTCCACCGGGCCGAACAGCATCCGGCACCCGAGGTAGACCAGATACGCCGCGCCCACCCAGCGGATCGCGGTGAACACCCACGCCGCCTTCGCCAGGATGAACCCGAGCCCGGCGAACGACACCAGACACTGCAACAGCGTCGCCACCACGTTGCCCCACGCCGTCGCCAGCGCCCGCCGCCGGCCGAACGCGATGCCGTGGTTGAGGGCCAGCAGCATGCTCGGCCCCGGCGTGACCGTGGCGACAAACAGCGTCGTGAGGAAGACCGCGAGAAACGAGCCGCTCATCGCCGTATCGCCTACACCGATCCGTCGCCCGCGCAAGCCCCGCCTTCCAACCCACTCGAAACCATCATCGCTGCCGGCCCCCGTATCGGTTGGGCTGCCACCTCCGGGATTGCCGCGCGACAGCATACCCCCATGCTTCGCGCCGACCAAACCCATGCGCACCCGCATTCTCCTTGTCGATGACCATGAGCTCGTCCGTACCGGCCTACGGCTGCGCCTCCAGCGGGAGGAGAAGATCGATGTCGTCGCCGATGCGGCCGATGCCGCCTCCGCCTATGCGCTGATCGCAGCCCAGGCCCCGAATCTGGTCGTGATGGATCTCGACCTCCCGGGAGAAGACGGGCTGGTCGCGACCAAGACCATCAAGGCCCGCTGGCCGAAAACCCGCGTGCTCGCGCTCACCGGCAGCAACCCGGCCAACGTCGCCTGCGCCGCCCTCCTCGCCGGAGCCGACGGCCTGGTCTTCAAGAGCGAGACCAGCGACGATCTCGTCCGCGCCGTGCGCACCATCGCCGCCGGAAAGGTCTTCCTCTCGCCCGATGCCGCGACCGCCCTTGTCTGCTCGCTCCGGGAGTGCCCCTCTCTGGATCCCGCGAGGAAACCCGGCCAACCGCCGCTCTCGGAGCGCGAGCGCGCCGTCCTCAAGGGCCTGGCCGAGGGCCTCAGCTACAAGGAACTCGCCGCGGAGCTGGGCGTCAGCGTGAAGTCGATCGACACCTATCGCGCCCGCTTGGTGAAGAAGCTCGGCTGCTCGAACCGCGCGGAACTGCTGCGTTACGCCATCCATTCGGGGCTGACTCCGATCTAGCCCGCCTGTTTCACGCCCCCGCTGATGGCAAAGGCCGGGGGGGCGGCACGAAACCCGCCAGAGTTCTGATCTGCCACGCCAAATCGAAGCCGTGGCGGTTTTCGCATCTACGGGCGACCCCAGCGCAGTCGATCTCCGATCACAGTGGCGCTGCCGGATTCACCCGACAGCGCCGCTGGGCGAAAGCCCACACGCGTTGGGGAGACGCGGCCTAAACCTGCGGAATCTGGGGCCGATGTCACCCGTACACGGGTGCCGTCTCGCACGAGACCGACATCGCCCACTATGCGCCCCATGTCTTCAAGCCAACCACCCCGCTCCACCGTGTCGGATCTCTCCGGCCGCTACCTCACCTTCCGGCTCAGTACGGAATCCTACGGCATCGGCGTGCTCGCCGTGCAGGAGATCATCCGGATCACCGCCATCACCCCGGTCCCGCAGCTGCCCGACCACCTGCGCGGCGTCATCAACCTGCGTGGCCGCATCGTCCCCGTCGTCGATTTGCGGCGCCGCTTTGGCCTGCCCGCCGATGCCGATGGCGAGCGGTCCTGCATTGTCGTCGTCCAGATCCGCACCGCCGCCCGCGGCGTGGTCCCCATGGGCCTGGTCGTCGATGCGGTCGAGGAGGTGCTGACCATCGCCGCCGGCGATATCGAGCCCC
>JAEXPL010000086.1 GCA_023446865.1 Verrucomicrobiota bacterium
GCGGTCGACATCGCCTTTCTGCGCGGCCTCGCCCGCGTGCGCGGCGAAGTGAAGGCCCTGCTCGACATCAACCACGTGCTCACCGGCGAGCAGCTCGCTGCCGTCGCCGCCGCAGCGGCCTGACTCCCCCCTGCCCCCACTTTCGCATCATGAAGAAGTTGAAACTCTCCACCAAACTGGCCGCCGGATTCGGCGCGATCATCATCATCGCCCTCGTGCTCGGTGCGCTGGCGATCACCAGGATGTCCGCGGTGAAGACCACCGCCGGCCGGATCGCCCTCGAAAACGTGCCCGAGGTCGCCGTGGCCAACCACGTCGAACGCTCGTCGTTGCGTACCATGTACGAGATGCGCGGCTACGCCTACACCGAGGAAGCGGCTTTCCTCGATGGCACCCGCAAGAACCTCGCCGAGGTGAAACGCTTTCTCGGCGAAGCCAAGGCGCACGGCGCCAGTTCGCCCCGTCTCGCCCAGCTGAAGGAAGCCGCCGAAAAGGCGGAGACCGCGGCCCTGCAGTACGAGCAACTGGTCGATGAGACGGTCCGGATCACCGGGAGCCTCGGCAAGAACAAGGCGCAGATGAACGAAGCCGCAACGGCTTTCATGGATGCGTGCGACACCTTTTGGGTAAGTCAGCTCAAGAGCCTCAACGAGGACATCACTGCCGCGACGGCGGGAAAACTCTCCGAGGAGAAACTGCAGGAGCGCGTGCGAAAGATCGTGCTCTGCAATGATATCGCCGATGCCGGCTACAAGGTGCGCGTGGGCGCTTGGAAGGCGATCGCCACCCGCGACCCCGCGGATCTCAAGGCGACGATGGCACTGTTCACCGAGATCAACTCCAAGCTGGATGAACTCAAGGCCATCACGAAGCTGGAGAAGAACCTGCAGCAGATCGCCGATTGCCGCGGGGCGGGCGAGTCCTATCGGAAGGGGATGGAGCAGTTTCTGACCAACTGGCTCGCCCGGGAAGAGGTCGGAAAGCGGCGTCTCGAAGTTGCCAACGCCGTTCTCGCGCAGGCCCAAGCCACCGCCGAACTGGGCATGAAAGACACGACCCAAGCCACCAGCGGCGCGGCGACGGCGCTCGGCGCCGCCAACATGGTCCTGATCTTCGGCCTCGGCGCGGCATTGGTTCTCGGCGTCGGGATCGCCTATTTCCTCACCCGGTCCATCACGCGCCCGATCATGACCGTGGCCCAAGCACTGTCCACCGGCGCCGACCAGACTGCCGCAGCCGCCAATCAGGTGTCCTCGTCGAGCCGAGCGCTCGCCGAAGGCGCCAACGAACAGGCCGCTTCGCTGGAGGAGACCGGTTCCTCGCTGGAGGAGATGTCCAGCATGACCAAGCGGAACACGGACAATGCCCAGCGCGCCAACGAACTGGCTCGCCAAGCGCGCCAGTCTGCCGAGAGCGGCGCCACCGACATGGCCGCCATGACGACCGCCATGGGCGACATCAAAGCTTCTTCCGACGAGATCGGAAAAATCATCAAGACCATCGACGAGATCGCCTTCCAAACCAACATCCTCGCCCTCAACGCCGCCGTCGAAGCCGCCCGTGCCGGCGAGGCCGGTGCCGGTTTCGCCGTGGTCGCCGAGGAAGTGCGCAATCTGGCCCAGCGCTCCGCCGTCGCCGCCAAAGAGACGGCCGCCAAGATCGAAGGCGCCATCTCCAAGACCGCGTTGGGCGTGCAACTCAGCACCAAAGTCTCCACCACCCTGCAGGAGATCGTCACCCGCGCCCGCCAGGTCGACGAGCTCGCCGCCGAAGTCGCCTCCTCCTCCAAGGAACAATCCCAAGGCATCAACCAGCTGAACATTGCCATCGGCCAAATCGACAAGGTGACGCAGAACAACGCCGCCAATGCGGAGGAGAGCGCCAGCGCCTCGGAAGAGCTCAGCGCGCAGGCCGAATCCCTCAAGGAGTTTGTCGCGGTCTTGCTGGCGCTGGCGGTCGGACAAAAGCAACAGGACGTCCGCTCCGCGCCGCCGGCGACTCATCTGCATCCGGTGCAGAAACCCACCGCCGCGAAGCGACCGGTTACGCCCACCCACGCTGCGCCCGTTCTCGCGACGTCCAGTGCCGCGAGCCGCAATGACTTCAAGGATCTGTAATCAAGCGCACGCCAACGCAGCGTGGGGATGACAGCGGGGCTCTTGCCCTTGTTTCCCGCCCAGGCGCGGAGCCCATCTAGGCTCCGCGCCTTTTGTTATTCAGCCCCCACCGCAAAACGTGTTTTGCCCCGGACGGGAAGCAGCAGACCGCGGTCTTCGCTGATCGGTGGAGGGCGGCGCCCGTCGCCGCCGCGCCTACCAACGGCACCCTCCAGTACACTCCTCGGTGGCGCTGTCTCCTCGGGCGTGTCTTGAAAATCCCACGACCTATCGCTGAGAGAAAAACGCTGGAGCGCAAGGCGGGAGCGGCTGGCTGGGCTGCCGCCCCCGTCAGGCATTCACCCGACATAAGCCTGCGAGAGATCCGACACGCGGCTGGGGATATTCGGACTAAGCAACCTATGCCGCCACCCGATGAGCACGGGGACCCCACGTCTTCGGGTTCCGCTCGTCGGAGCACACACCAGCCAATCCATGCATTCTCACCAACCTGCCGCCTCCACCGCGTCGAATCTCTCCGGCCGGTACCTCACATTCCGCCTTGGCAATGAGTCCTACGGCATCGGCGTCCTCGCCGTGCAGGAGATCATCCGGATCACCGCCATCACCCCGGTCCCGCAGCTGCCCGACCACCTGCGCGGCGTCATCAACCTGCGGGGACGCATCGTCCCCGTCGTCGATCTGCGGCGCCGCTTCGGCCTCCCCGCCGACACGGATGGCGAGCGGTCCTGCATTGTCGTCGTCCAGATCCGCACCGCCGCCCGCGGCGTGGTCCCCATGGGCCTGGTCGTCGATGCGGTCGAGGAGGTGCTGACCATCGCCGCCGGCGATATCGAGCCCC
>JAEXPL010000094.1 GCA_023446865.1 Verrucomicrobiota bacterium
GATGATGGGGGGCATCCTCACCACCCTCGTGGCAGTACGCCGCAGTGCGGAAGCATCCATCCGCCAGAACGCCGCGATGGACGCCGCCCAATCCTGTCTGGAACAGCTGCGCGTCTCCCTGTGGAACTTCAACTCACAGACCTTCCCCTATTCGCCGCCGTCCGGCAGCAAGACCGTGACGATCAAGCGGCTCAACCGCACAACCACGGCGCAAGACATCACGCTGAATATCTCCTCAGGCACCGCCCCGGCTGTTTCCACCCTCACCCCGGGAGTCACCCCGACCGGGGCGACAGACAACCCGATGACAATCCAGCTGGTTCTCGACGACAGCTCGACCACCGCGACGACCACCATGAACATGAACATGTGGGTGTGGCTGGAGAACCGTTCGGTCCCCACCGACGCCACCTACGGCCAGACCTGCGGCATCACCCTCATCTATTCGTGGCAATACAACGACGGTCGCTCCGTCCGCCGCTTCACGCGCGCGCTCAAGACCATGACTTCCTCCATCAAGAGCATCTAGCCCCCCCTCCCATGAAGATCCTACGGAACCCCCATTCCTCGCGGACGGGCTTCACCCTCGTGGAGGTGATGATCGCCTCCACCATCGCCGTCATGGCCATTGCAGGCACCATGGCGCTCCTCCTCACCGCGCTCCAGTACTACTCGCTCGCGAGGGACAAGGTGCAGATGAGCTACGACATCCGCATGTTCACGCTCGAGCTGATGAAGGCGAGCCGCAACGCCGCCGACTTCCGCATCTACGACAACTTCTCCAGCCGGACCGAACAGGCGACAAACGGGGTCGGTGACATGGTGGCGTTCCTTTACACCAACCCGGACAACGAGGCGCAGGTCGTGCGCGTCGTCACCTTCTACCGCGATCTCGGCGCCGCCAACAACCCCGACACCAAGGACCAGACGCTCCGCAAGTATGACACCGGGCTCCAGACGGCCGGGACCTTCGACACCAGTTGGCTCCCGCCGGCAAACACCCGGACCACCAATGACGTCGTGGTCCAGACGACGGCCGACTCCACCAGCACCCAAACGCGCCTGTTCCAAGGCATCGTCTATGGCGGCGGCGCCGCCAACGCCATCGGGGTGAGCGGCCGCATCGTCTACGAGAACAAGGCGCTCCAGCGCCTGCAGAACAATTTCGACATCATCATCGCCTGCCGCAGCTGACCCAGAGCACATGAACATACACCACACCGCCAAGCGCCAAGGAGTTGCCTTGGTCACCACGTTGATGATCTGCGCCATGCTCATGGTCATCGTCGCCAGCATCCTGGCGTGGATCGTCACCGAACGCCGGCTATCCTACCGCACTGCGGCATTTGTCGAGGCGCGCAACGCGGCGGAGGGCATCGCCGAGTTCGGCTTCTCCCAAGTGGCCAACCTTGCCGCCGGCGACTCGGTAATCTTCAGCGAGACAGCCGATGACCAGAAGGTCTTCATGGCCGGGAGAAGCAACGCCCTCTCGCTCCCAAGCTTGGACTTCTTCAACGGCACCAACGTCGTCCAATCCGGCGATCTCGCCCCCGAACTGCTCGCCGGCCGAATCACCAAGATCACCAACAACAGCAACGCGGAGCTCTACAAATACGTTTCCACCGTAAACAACAACGACAAGGAGGTCAGCCAGGTCCGAGACCGTTGGGTGGAGCGGCGCGACATCCGCATTCTGGCCAAAGCCACGGTCAACCGCCCGGGGATGGGCGGCCCCGTCACCTCCTACGTCGAGGAGCGCATCTCCGTGCGTGGCGCCCCACTCTTCACCGCGGCCATCTTCTACAACATGGATCTGGAGATCCAACCCGGGCCAACCATGAACGTCGGCGGGCCGGTGGTCGCAAACGGCAATCTCTTCGTCAGCGCTGCAGCTTGGGGCAATGGACTCTATTTTCTGGGGCCAGTCTCCGCCTCGGGAGACATCTTCCATACCTTCAAGAGCTACAAGGGAGTGATGTCCAACTCGACAAACGTGGAAACACTGGCCAACGGGAATGTCGCGTTTCTCAAATCCGGATTTTCTACTGGGCTGACGACCGACACCACCTCGATGAAGAGTGGTTCGCAGTGGAACGACAGTTCGATGGATGAAAGCAGCGGATGGACGACCTCCACCTCGGCGAACCAGGCCGCATGGAACACAAAACTCAAGACCTCAGCCGACAACAATTTCGCTGATTTCACCGCCTACGCCAAGGCCACTTGGGGAACAAACCTACAGACCCGCGTGGAGAAATCCCCGTTGCCGGGAATCCCCGAATACAAAGAGAAGACTCCAGGCTCCGCCACCGACGACAGCGAGAACGGCGCCCATGCGATCATCGAACCCGTTGACACCTCTGCAACCGGCGATGCCGCGGCGGTGGAAAAGCAGAAATTCGCCCAAAAAGCAGGACTGACGGTCATCGTCGATCCGTCCAGCGGCGCCATCTCCGTAAAGGCCGGGACTACCACAACGGCGCTTTCAGCCTTGGGTGCAGACGCCAAGAAGCTCGTGGTCTGGAATCCCTACAAAGAGTCCGGCACGCCAACCGATGCCTCCGGAACCGTAACCGGCGGTATGTACGATCCTCGTCAAGGAATCGGGCAGAATCTGGTTGAACTCGACTACGGTGTGCTCCGGACCGTGGTGACCGAGATGAAGAAAGGCGCCAGCGCCAACGCGGCCAAAATCATACCTGGTCTGAGTGCGTCGTGGACGGGAGTGGTCTATGTCGAGGTACAGGGCGGGCCCAAGACCAACGTCGACGGTTCGACCACGGCAGGCACTGCAGCCGCGGCAAAGACGGCACTGCGAATTCGCAACGCCAAGAATAGCGCAGGAGCCGGCAAAGGCACCCCGTCGTCCGGCACGCTCAAGCCCGGACTGACAATCGCGACCAACGCCCCTGTCTATGTGCTGGGTCACTTCAACTCCGACGGCATCGATTCTGGCACCAGTGGAATGACCACAGTCGATACTTCCGTTGAGGAAGAACCCGCATCGATCATCGGCGACGCCGTCACCATCCTTTCTCCCGCGTGGGAGAAAGGCGCAGCCACGATCGATACCACCAAGCCGAAAACCGGCACCGCGGCCGATTACGTGAGCGATGCGGACAAGAAATCGAACCGGAAGAAGTTCTATGGCAGTAACTTTGGTGACGACAGCGCGCCGAATCTCACCACCGCAGAGTACTGCGAGATCTCAGCAGCGATCATCACCGGAATCACGCCAACCAACAAGAACGACGATAACGCCTACAGTGGCGGCGCACACAACCTGCTCCGTTATCTCGAGAACTGGAAGAACAAGACCAACGTCATCCGCGGCTCCTTGGTCTGTCTCTACGAAAGCAGAGTACACAACAAGCGCTTTGAAACCTACAAGCACGCGAACCCGCCAGGCCGCAACTGGGGTTTGCATCCCCTGTTCTCTGCCGGTCGTTTCCCGCCCGGCACACCGCTTTCGATCACGTTCCGCCGCGGGTACTATCGGGAGCTTTCGGCCCAGGAATACGCTACGGCCAAAGCCTCCTTCTAGCCCCTTTCCTCCTCCGCAAATCCAAGCAGAGCCAGCGTCACCGCTGGCTCTTTTTGTTTCGGCCGACTGAAACCATTTTACTCCGCGGCCGTCGTAGGAAACCTCCTCCCCATGCCCGCCGCCGCTCTCCGCCTCGTTGTCGTCGTCTGCGCCGTCTGCGCCTCCATGCTGCCCGCCCACGCCGACATCCTGCAGCTCGCCAACGGCGACCGCCTCCAGGGCCGTCTCGTGGCGCACGAAGGCGGCTCCCTCCGTTGGGAGAGCCCGATCCTCGGCGTCGTCACCGTCTCCGCGTCCCAAGCCACCGTACTCCCGGATTCACCCGCCCAGCCCCCCCAGCGCGCCAGTGGCCTGGCCACCGCGCCGGCCGAGCCTACCGCCAAGCCGTCCGCCAGACCGAAATCCAAAACCACCATCGAGTCCGGCCTCTCCCTCCAGTCCGGCCGCAGCGACCGCGCGGACATCAACCTGCGTTTCGAGTCCACCTACGAGCGCCGCCGCAACACCTTCCGGACCCAGGCCAAGTACCTCTACGCGAAGGCCGACGGCGCCGTCACCACCGACCGCACCGAGGCCGGTTTCCGCTGGCGCCGCGAACTCGACCACCACTGGTTCGGCCAGACCAACACCTCCTACCTCTCCGCCAAGGTCAAGGGCATCGACCACAACATCGAACAGAACATCGGCCTCGGCTACCGCCTCATCAAGACCGAGCGCACCCAGGCCTCCCTCGGCGCCGGCCTCACCGGCCAGTATCGCGAGATCGCCGACGTCGACACCGGCCGCAGCCTCTTCGGCGAGATCTTCCAGGACTTCACCATCAAGCTCACCCCGCGCCTCGACTTCGGCGAGGACTTCGCCGTCCTGTACTCCCCCAGCAGCCGCGGCATCCGTATCCGGGCCGATGGCACCGTGCAACTCGTCGACGACACCGTCGCCAACTACAAGCACACCCTCAAGGCCTTCCTGCGCGGCAAGCTCACCGAGACGCTCAGCCTCTCCCTGCGCTACGAGTACGAGTTCGACAACACCTACGTGAGCAACAGCGAGAAGGCCGACCAGCGCATCACCACCGCCCTCGGCTACACGTTCTGACCACGACGAGCGGCCCGCTGGAGGGCGCCGCTTCTTCGGCGCCGTCACCGCAGCGAGAACCGCCAAAGGTTTCGTTCCTCGATCGCAGCTCGACCGCGCCGCAGTTCCATCACTCCGCGCTCCATGCGCCTGCCATGGCCAAGGTCTGCGGCGCAGCCCGACACACCGGGCATTCGGGGGTCCCCAGAGCGCAGGCAAGGGCAGCCTTCGCCACGACCTGCGCCGACACTCCTCCCCCGCGAACCCTCGGCATCGGGCCTCTGGCGCTCGACGCTGGACGCTCGAGCGCTGGCCGGCCTCAGCGCTTCTTCTTGGCCGCCGGCTTCTTTGCCTTCGCGGCGGGCTTCTTCTTGGCCACCTTCCCGGGCGCCACGGCCTTCTTCTTGGCGGCCGGCTTCTTCTTCGCCGCACGAGGCTTGGCCGGCGCCACCGGCTTCTCCGCCTCAAGTCCGAGCACAACCTTCAGCGGCAGCTCACGCCCGTCGCGCCAAAGCTGCTCCAACCCGTAGCGCGCCCGCGCCTCGGCGGTGAAGAGGTGCACCATGATCTGGTAGGCATCGACCACCAGCCAGCCGCTCTCCTGGTTCTTGTCCATGCCGGCGATCTTCGCCCCGGCCGCGTCGAGCACCTTCTCCACCTCGATGCGCATCGCCCGCAAGTGCGTGTCGGCCAAACCCGTGGCGACCACGATATAGTCGGTGATCGAGGACAGTCCCCGTACGTCGATGATCCGCAGATCCCCGGCTTTCTTGTCGTCAAGGCCCTGGCAGACCAGCGCCAGCAACTGCCGCTCGCGCGACACGGTTTCGGATGTGCTTTTCGTCATGGATTGGATCGGTACAGCGATTGCGCTTCGATAAAGTCGGCCACTTTCAACGGCACGAAGGGCCACAACGGCAAGCCTCGGTTCGCGCGCTCCCGCAGTTCGCTCGAGCTGATCGCCACCTCGTGGCCCGCCACTCGGTGCAGTTTCAGCCCCGGGATCGCCGGCGGCGCAGCCTCCGCCACGCCCGGCCGGGTCAGATGCACGAACTCCACCAGCCGCACCAGTTCGCCGATGTCCTTCCACTCGGCCAACCGCACCATCTGGTCCGTCCCGATCACCCAGTACAGTTCCGCCCCCGGCAGCCGCCCGCGCAACTCGCGGACGGTATCCACCGTGTAGCTCGTGCCGCCACGCCGCAGCTCCAGGTCGAGCACGCCGAACCGCGGATCGCCCGCCACCGCCAACCGCACCATCTCCAGCCGTTGCGCCGCCGTCGCCGTCAACTCCCGGCCCTTCAACGGCGACACCGCCGCCGGAATAAAGTCCACGCGGTCCAGCCCCGCCCCCTCCAACGCATCCTGCGCGATCACCAGATGGCCGAGGTGGAGCGGATCGAACGAGCCGCCGAGGAAGCCGATCTTCATCGCCACAAATCGCGCCCCGGCCCCAGGGGCCCGGCGACAGGTCGGTTGGACGGCGAACGCGGCAACGGCATCGCCGCCACGTTGCCCACCCCTCTCGCCGCCGCAAGGCCGTTCTGCCCGTCCACCCCACGCGAGACGGATCTCCACATCCGTGATTCCGCCGCCGTCGCCATCCCGCTTCGTCCTTCGTTTCCCAGCGCTCCGCCTCAGCCATCCGTCGTCCGTTCTCGGTCCTCCGTCGTCCGTCCTCCCCCATTCCACGGCCACCCCGTCTTTCCATCGGCCCGAGTTCGCCATTGCGGGCACGCCCGTCGTCCGGTTTCTTCGGCGACAACAAACCCCTCCTTCACCCATGATCGCCCTCCTCGTCATCCTCGCTGCGCTCCTCGGTCTCGCCCTCGGCGCCGCGCTCTTCGTCGCCGGCATCTACAACCGCCTCGTCACCCTCCGCAACCG
>JAEXPL010000103.1 GCA_023446865.1 Verrucomicrobiota bacterium
GGTCTACGGACCGATCCAGGCCGACGCGGACGGCATCTGGATGGACGGTTCGCTGGAGCCGGTGGGAATGAAATGGGCCGAGATGAAGCAGATCCGATTCGGCCGCTTCCAGCTCGTGATCGAAGGCGAGGGCAAGCGTCTGGTCCTGCCGAAGCCATCGTTGTGGACCGGGGCGGCGCGCACGCAGGTGCTGGAGTACCTGCAGATGTTGGCCCGGGACTACTGCACACCGCCGACTCCGAGCCGCACCGCCGATCTTGTCATCAGCCGCAACGTCTTGAGAATCCTTCCGCCGTCTCTCAAGTAGCCGATGTCCGCTCCCGCAGAGTCCCCCTTCCTGGATTTTCGCAACACCAACTCGCTCTGGTGCAGCGTGCTCGTGGAAACGCTGCTCCGCTGCGGTGTCCGCGACGCGGTGACATCGCCCGGCGCCCGTTCGACGCCGCTTACGACCGCGCTGGCCCGCCATCCGGGGATCGAGGCGATCCCGGTGCTCGACGAGCGCTCGGCGGCGTTCTTCGCGCTCGGCCGGGCGAAGCGCACCGGGCGGCCGGTGGTGCTGGTCTGCACCTCGGGCACGGCGGCCGCCAACCTCCTGCCGGCCATCGTCGAGGCGCACGAGAGCGGCACGCCGCTGCTGGTGATCACCGCCGACCGGCCGCCGGAAATGCGGGCGTGCTCCTCCGGGCAGACGATCGATCAACAGAAGATCTTCGGCGGCTTTGTCGCCTTCCACCACGAGTTGGCGGTGCCGGAGGCGCGGCTGGATCTGCTGCGGTATCTGCGCCAGACCGTCGCTCATGCCTGCGCCCGCGCGGTCATGCCCCACGGCGCTCCGGTGCACCTTGACGCGCCATTCCGCGATTCGCTCGCGCCGGTGGCCGACGCCACCGCCGAGCCCCTGCGTGGTGCGCTCGACGAGGCGTTCTTCGCCCATCTAGCCCCGGGCAATCCGTGCGCTGCCTCCACGACGTGGACACCCCCGGCGACCGCCCGTGGCGTGATCGTGGCCGGCCCCGCGAATCCGCCCGACCCGGCGGAATACGCGCGGCAGATCGGCCGGCTCGCGCGCACCCTTGGCTGGCCCGTGTTGGCCGACGCGCTTTCGCCGGTGCGGCACCACGCCGCGGAGGGCGTCTCGATCGTCGCCCACTACGATGCGCTGCTCCGGAACGAGCAGTTGGCGGCGGAGTTGCGGCCCGAGGCGGTGCTTTGTCTCGAAGGGTGGCCGACGAGCAAGGTGCTGCGCGGCTGGCTGGAGCGCAGCGGGGCCGAGGCGACGCTCGTGGCGGCAACCACGGCCAACCGCGACGGCCTTCACCTGCGCACACGGCAGATCGCCGCAGACCTCGCGGAGCTGGCAATCGCGGAGGTGCGCCCGGAGAACGAGTACGCGACACGCTGGGCGGAAGCGGAGGCCGCGACCGGGGCGCGGATCGATGCGGCGCTGGAGGCGGAGGTAGAACTGTTCGAACCGAAGGCGGCCTGGCTGCTCGCGCGTCATCTGCCGGCGGGAACACCGGTCTTCGTCGCCAGCAGCATGCCGGTGCGCGACGTGGAGTATTTCTGGCCGCAGAACGGCCAGCAGCCGCGGTTCTATTTCAACCGAGGGGCGAACGGCATCGACGGCACGCTCTCGACGGCGCTGGGCGTTGCGCATGGCGGCGCACCGGCGGTGCTGCTCACCGGCGATCTCTCGCTCCTGCACGACACCAACGGTTTTCTCCTGTACCCGAAGTTTCGTGGCAGTCTCACGATCGTGCTGATCGACAACCGCGGCGGCGGCATCTTCGAGCATCTGCCGGTGGCGAAGTTCGACCCGCCGTTCGAGGAGTATTTCGCCACACCGCAGGAGGTGGACTTCGCGGCGCTCTGCGCGGCCTACGGCGTGGCGCACGTGGCGGTGCGCGACTGGGCGCAGTTTGCCACGCTCGTGGCGGAGCTGCCGCCGCGCGGCGTGCGTGTCCTGGAGATCAAGACAGATCGCAAGCGGGACGCCGCGCGCCGCAAGGCTTTGCTCGACGGCGCGTGATCATCGCCGTGGCGGCGGGGCAGCGGCGCCCCCGAACTGCGCGTGGCTCAGAGCTGGATCGGCAGACCGATCTCGATGATCTGGTTCGGCGGGATGCGGAAGTAGTCCTTCGCGGGACGGGCGTTGCGGCTGAGGAAGGCGTAGAGCGACTTCTGCCATTCCCAGAGCGGGGTGTCGCCACCGGTGAGCACCATCTCGCGGTTGAAGTAGTAGGTGGTGCTCATCGGGTCGATCTTCACCCCGGCGGCGCGCAGACGCTCGACGAGGGCGGCCACATCGGGCGATTCCATGTAGCCGTAGCGACCGATCGCCCGCCAGACCCCGTGGCCCAGATCTTCGGAGGTGAGGCGCTCGGAATCGGGCACGTGCGGCTCGGCCTCGGAGGCGATGCTCAGGAGCACGACGGTTTTCTGGATGCAGCGATTGGCCTTGAGGTGGTGGAGGAGCGCGAGGGGCGTGCCGCGGGGGTTGGACGCCATGAACACCGCGGTGCCGGTGACGCGGTGGATCGAATCGCCTTCGAACAGCGTGGAGACCTCGACCGTTTCGAGACCGCGTCCGTAGACCCGGTCGACGATGATCTCGCGGCCGCGTTTCCAGACGTGCATCAACACGAGGATGCCGATGCCGGTGGCGAGCGGAAGCCAGCCGCCCTTGGGCACCTTGGGGAGATTGGACGCGAAGAGCGCGAGGTCGATGGCGAGAAAGCCGGCGCAGAGCGCCCCGGCACCGAGCGGCGACCACCGCCAGCGCCGGCGCGCCACGAAGTAGAAGGAGATGGTGGTCATCGTCATTGCACCGGTGACGGCGATGCCGTAGGCGCCGGCGAGTTTCTCCGAGGAACCGAAGCCGAGCACGGTGGCGATGGCCCCAACGGCGAGAAGGCGATTGACCAATGGCAGAAAAATCTGGCCCTCCATCTCGGCGCTGGTGTGTCGGACCGCCAGCCGCGGGAAGAAGCCGAGCTGTATGGCCTGGCGTGTGAGCGAGAACGTGCCGGAGATGAGCGCCTGGCTCGCGATGATCGTGGCGGCGATCGACAGCAGGACGAGCACGAGGCGCGCCGGGCCGGCCGGGGCGAGCGCGAAGAACGGGTTGGTGAGGTCCTCAGGGTGGGCGAGGGCGTGCGCCCCCTGGCCGAAGTAGTTGAGAACGAGGCCGGGCAGAACCACCCGGTACCAGGCGCGAGCGATGGCGTGGCGACCGAAGTGGCCCATGTCGGCGTAGAGCGCCTCGACCCCGGTGATGGCGAGCACGACCGAGCCGAGCAGCAGCGCGACACCGTGGGTGGTCTGCTGGGTGAGGAGACGCCAGCCATGGCTGGGGT
>JAEXPL010000131.1 GCA_023446865.1 Verrucomicrobiota bacterium
CTCGTCACCCGCCCGAAGTTCCTGCTGATGGACGAGCCGTTCAGCGGCGTCGACCCGATCTCCGTGGCCGACGTGCAGAAAATCGTCCTCGAACTGCGCAAGCGCGGCATCGGCATCCTCATCACCGCCCACAACGTCCGCGAGACCCTGCGCATCGTCGACCGCGCGTACCTGATCCACCAGGGCCGCGTGCTCACCGAAGGCACCGGCGAGTTCCTCATCAACGACCCGAAGGCCCGCGAGTTCTACCTCGGCGAAAACTTCGACCTCTAGGCGGAGCTAACGTCCCGTAGGTCTAGTCTCCGACTGGACCCCGCGCGCCCCCGCCATTCCCCTGCGGCTCATGCCCGACCCGACCGGTCACAGACCGGTCCTACTGGTTCCGCGAAGACGACCCCACCGGCCACTGGTCACCGGCAAATGGTCCACCGGCCGCCCGCCCACCAGCGACCGTCCACCGTCAACGGTCCACCGCCAACAGCCCACCGGCTGCGCCCACCACTCACCGGACACTCCGAACCGGCGCCACCGCAGTCACGGTCGGAGCCGGCGGCGTCACCGCGTGCACGACGCCGTGCCGGATCGCGTAGTCGATCAGTTCCTCGACATGGTGGCAGCCAAGCTTGGCCATGATGTGTTTGCGGTGGTCGGCCACCGTGGCCACCGAGCAGCCGAGGATCTCGGCCACCTCGTCGTTGCGCAGCCGCTGTCCCAAGAGCGCCAGCACGCGTTGTTCCTTCGGGCCGAGCACCTTGATCGGCGCCACCGGGTCGCGGCTGCAGGCCGAAAGCAGTTCCTGCACGTTGCGCGACACCACGATCCCGCCGCCGAGCACCAGCCGCAGCGCCAGCACCAGCTCGCTCTGCGTATCGTTCTTGTGCAACAGGCTGATGCCCGCCGCATGCAACTGATTGAAAGGAAATGACCCGAGCACCGAGCTCAGCGCCACCATTCGCGTACCCGGCTCCCGTTCCGCCCAGGCGATCGCCCACTCGACCGTCGAGCCGTCGCCGAGATCCAAGTCGAAGAGCACCAGCCGCGCGCCGCAAAGCTCGCCCTCGCGGCGCCACAACTCGGCCATCGAGCCGATCCCGATCACCGAGGTCGCACCGACCTCGCGTTCGAGCAATCGCCCGAGGTACTCTCGCATCAGCGTTTGGTCTTCGAGCACGGCCACCAGCATGGCGCGGGGAAGATACCGGTGCCGCAGCGGCGCGCAAACGGCCCCGCGCCGAGATTTCGTTCGACCGGCCGCTCTTGGCACCCGAACGTGCCCCGCGCGCATCGTGCCCCGGGCGGCGCCGCCGTGCCGGCATCACCTCTATTTCATGAAATTCGAACATTTCGCCCTCAACGTCCCCGACCCACGCGCCATGGCCGCGTGGTATGTCGCCCATCTCGGTTTCGTCGTCCTGCGCGCGAGCGACACCGGCTCGCTCGCCCACTTCCTCGGCGACGACACCGGGCGCGTCTGCTTCGAGATCTACCACAACCCCGCGGCTCCGGTTCCCGACTACGCTGCACAGCCGCCGCTCACCTTCCACTTTGCCGTCTTCAGCCCCGACGCCAAGGCGCTGCGCGCCCGTCTCGTCGCCGCCGGCGCGGCGCTCCTCACCGAGGACACGCTGCCCGACGGCTCCGTGCTCGTCATGCTCCGCGATCCCTGGGGTGTGGCCCTCCAGCTCTGCCAGCGCGCCGCTCCCTTCCCGGGGTTCTGAGCGCCACCACCGGCACGATCCCTGCGGCGCGCAGGGGGCTGCGGAACTGCCCCGGAGTTTTTTGTTGGCAAGCGCTCCGGCGCCCGACAAATCAACCGCTCCGTTTTCGCCAGAGTAGCTCAGTGGTAGAGCAGGGGTCTCATAAGCCCTTGGTCGGCAGTTCAATCCTGCCCTCTGGCACCACTTTCCAGCCCCGGGGTTCCGCGTGAAGCCCGGGGCTGCTTCTTTTTCGCACAACGCTGGAACCGATCCGGCCCGCAGACGTCTATCTCCTCGTGCTTGTTGTCCCGCCTAGCGGGACTTTTTGGGGTAACACCGACAAGAAAGACGGGCCGCCAAGGGGTTGGCGGCCCGTCGCCTTTCCAAAGGTCGAACATCGATCGCGAGCGGACGAAGTCCCCTGCCCTTCGCCGTCCACTCAACCGGCAGTCGCCGCCTTCGCCGCCTTGGCAAACTCGGCGATCACGCCGTCGAACGAGCCGTTGGAGAAAAACACCACCAGGCGCGGTCTCGCCGCCGTCGCCGGGAGCGTGTCGCGCCGGAGCGCCTCAAGCACGTCGGCATTCTTGGCGAAGAAACGCGCGTGGACGTTGGTACCCTCGAGTTGTTGCGCCACCGCCTCGGCATCGAAGCGGTCGCCCTCAGCAAGTTTCTCGGCCCGGTTCACGGCCCCGAGGTAGACTTCGTCCGCCTCGGCGAGCGCTCGGGCGAAGCCGCTCTGCAAGACCTTCGTGCGGGCAGTGTTGCTGCGCGGCTCGAAAACGGCGGTGAGCGTGTGGCCGGGAAACCGCGAGCGCAGCGAGACGAGCGTCTCGTGCAGGGCCGTCGGATGATGGCCGAAGTCCTCGATCACGGTGAGCGCCGGCGAGCGGTGCAACACCTCTTGGCGGCGCTTCACGCCGCGGAAACGCGCGAGCGGCGCGAGGTCGAGCTTCGTGGGATCGTCGCCGTGGAGCAGCAGGCCGGCGGCGCAGACGGCCATGGCGGCGTTGCGCGCGTTGAAGAGGCCGGGGAGCTTCCAGCGGATCTGTGCCCACGGGCGACCGCGCCAGACCAGCTCGAAGGAGGAGCCGTGCGGGTCTTCGGAGAATGCGCGAAGCACAAGGTCGTTGTTCTCGCCCGTGCCGACGCGCACGACCTGTGTCCAGGGCATGGCGCCGAGGGCGCGAAGGTTGAGGTCGTCGCCGTTCATCACCACGAATCCGTTACGCGGGACGATGCGCACGAGGTGCGAGAAGGTGCGCTGGATGTCGGCGAGGTCGCGGAAGATGTCGGCGTGGTCGAACTCGAGGTTGTTGAGCACCGCAATCCGCGGCGCGTAGTGGATGAACTTGCTGCGCTTGTCGAAGAACGCGCTGTCGTACTCGTCGCCCTCGATGACGAACGGCCCGCCGGCGGCGCCGAGATTGGTGCCGGTGGGCGGATCGATCGGCACGCCGCCGATCAACCAGCCGGGATCGGTCGCCGCCTCGCGCAAGAGGAAGGACGTGAGCGCCGTGGTCGTGGTCTTCCCGTGCGTGCCGGCAACGACTATGTTGCGACGGGAGCGCAGGACGAGGTCGTGCAGCAACTGCGGGAGCGAGGCGAAGGGCAGCGCGCGGGTGTCGAGGAGCCATTCGACCTCGGGGTTGCCGCGCGACATGGCGTTGCCGATCACGACAAGATCCGGCGCGAGCTGGCGGAGCCGGTCGGGATCGTAGCCCTCGTGAATCGTGACGCCCGCCTCCCGCAACACGGTGCTCATCGGCGGGTAGATCCCGGTGTCGGCGCCCAGCACCTCGTGCCCGGCCTGGCGCAGCAACAAGGCGGCGTTGCCCATGGCGGTGCCGCAGATGCCCATGAAGTAAACACGCATGGCGGAGCAAACCCGGCGGACGGCCGGCGCGGCAAGCGTGAAGAACCTCGCTCGAGCCGGCGCGCAACGACTGCTTCAGCGGCCGATGATTTCCTTCACCCGTTTTTGCAGCCCGAACACGTCGAACGGCTTCGGGAGGAACGTCGAGACTCCGGCAATATCTTGATGGGCGTAGACGATGTCGTCGGCATATCCCGAGATGAAAAGGATCCGAACCTGGGGGTAGGCCTGGGTGACCTTCCGCGCGAGTTCCATCCCGTCCATCTTTGGCATCACCAGATCCGTGAGCAGCAAATCGATGTTCTTGACCGCGCCAGACTGCAAGGCACTCCACGCCTCGGCGCCGTCGTGGGCCGCGTACACCTCGTAGCCCCCTGCGGCCAACGCCTCTTGGAGCAGTTGCAGGGCGGACTCTTCGTCATCAACGACCAGAATGGTGGCCTTTTTCGGCATGGTGGGTAGCGGACGGACGAGAACGGGAGCGAGTGTGTCGTCAGCAAAGCAGGCGGACTAGTATCGACAAGCGTGAACTCGGCAAAGCGGGCCGGCGGAAATCACAACCCGAGCGCGTGCCGGATGCCGTCAAGAATCCGGGCCGGTTCCTGGGTTTTCTCCAGAAAGCCGAGGGCGCCGAGGCGGGTCGCCCGTTCGCGGAGCCGCGGTTCCGCCAAACTCGAGATGAACAGGATCGGAATATCCCCCAACATCCGACGCAGGCCGCGCGCGACCTCCAGCCCGTTCGGGCCGGGCAGCTTGATGTCCATCAGGACAAGGTCGGGATGCAGCCGGCGCACCTCCCGCACGACGTGCGTGCCATCGGGGGCGCTGCCACAGACCTCGAGGTCGGCCGCGTGGTTGATCAACGAACTCAGACCGGCGACGAAGAACCGGTGGTCGTCGACGATGTAGACCCGTTTGCGACGAACTGCGGGATCGAGGACGGGGGCCGGTGCAGTGCTCCGGGCAGGGAAGGAATCGAGAGCGGCTCCGCGATGGTGTGGGGGAATGGTCACGTTACGCCTGTAGCATCGGTCATCCCCAGGTGGAATCCTATCGGGGTTTCCCTCTTTGCCCTCTACGGACGGGCCTGAAACGGCCGTGGGTGATGCACCGTACCCGCAAGTTCAGGGCCGCGTGAACGAAAGGCCAGCTTGCACGATGCGCCGGAAATTCGCAAAACACCGGCGGACGCATACCTACCCGTTCTGCAGTCCCGATGACTCAACGCTCCGCACGCACTCACCGTCGGCCGGTCGCGGCCTCCCGCGCCGCCGCGCCCATCCCCGGCCAACCGGCCGAGCGCGAGGACCTGCTCACGACTGTCCTCGGGGCGACGCGCTCGCGTTGGTGGACCTGCCACCGGGCGGAGATCGACCAACTCCGGACGCACGCCGAGGCCAAACAGGCGGCGTTTCTGCCACCGGGCACCACACACGCCCGCGTCGCCCCCGGCGACGTGCACCGTCTGGCAGCCTATCTGGCCGCCCTGCCCTCCGCCACCCTGCCCTGCTCGATCGACTGCCGTATTCAAGGGGCAGCCACTCCGACTTGGCTGCGCCTCACGGTCCTCACCCGAACCGGCCCGGTCCGCGCCCGCTGCTACACGGGAATCGTCACCGATATCTCGCCGTTGAAACAACTGGAGGACGAGCTCCTCCAGATCAGCGAGCGCGAGCAGAACCGGATCGGCCAGGACCTCCACGACGACCTTTGTCAGGTGCTCGCCGGCCTCAGCTGCCTCACCCGCGTGCTGGAAAATCGTCTCGCCCCGCAACTGCCCCACGAGGTGGACAACCTCCGGGAGATCAACCGGCAACTGGTCGACGCCATGGACCGCACCCGCGCCCTCACGCACGGGCTCTACCCGGCCAAGATGCGCTCCGGGGACGCCCGCCCGGCGTTGCAGGAGCTGGCCAAGCAGGTCGCGGTCCGCTTCGGGGTGAAGGTGAGCACCGGTTTCCGCGGCCACTTTCCCGCCCACGCCGCCCAGGAGATCCTCCACGTCTACCGCATCGCGCAGGAGGCGATCAGCAACGCCATCCGCCACGGCCGGGCCGACCAGATCCAACTCACCCTCGAACGAAAAGGTGAAGCGATGTGCCTGCGGGTCCAGGACAACGGCACTGGCTTCCCCTCTTCTTCCGCCCCCATCCAGGGGATCGGTCTCCAGATCATGCGGCACCGGGCCGACCAGCTCGGGGCCAAGATCCAGATCGGTAACGCGCCCCACCGCGGGGCATTGGTTGTGCTCTGCTACCAACCGCTCGCACTGCTATGAAAAAAGGCCGGGAACTCCCAGTCCAGCTGCCACCGCCCGTCAACACGAAGACCCGCGTCTTCATCGTCGACGACCATCCGCTCCTGCGCAAAGGCCTCGGCGAACTGATCAACCAGCAGCTCGACATGAGCATCTGCGGCGAAGCCGAGGATGCCCCCGAGGCGCTCAAGGCGATCTGCCAGATCCGCCCCGACCTCGTCATCGTCGACATCTCGCTCAAGAGCCAGAACGGCATCGAGCTCATCAAGAACATCAAGGCGGTGAACCCCTCCATCCAGATCCTCGTCCTCTCGATGCACGACGAGTCGATCTACGCCCTCCGCGTCCTCAAGGCGGGCGCGAAGGCCTACGTGATGAAGCAGGAGGTCGTCGACAAGGTCATGGAGGCCATCCGCCGCATCCGCGCCGGCAAGGTCTTCGTCAGCGAACGCGTCGCCGCCCAGATGCTCAGCCAGGTCGTCGACGGCAACGATCCCTCGCGCAACTCCCCGGTCGACTCCCTCAGCGACCGCGAACTCGAGATCGTCACGATGATCGGCAACGGCACGCCCACCCGCGAGATCGCCAAACGCCTCAGCATCTCGATCAAGACCGTCGAATCCCACCGCGCCCACATCAAGGACAAGCTCAGCCTCACCAACGCCACCCAGCTCGTGCAGTGGTGTGTACGCTGGGTCGAGGAGACCAAGAGCGCCACGCGCTGAACGTCCCGTCCGGAAGACAAAGAAGCGGCTTCCGCTTGGAAGCCGCTTCTTCGTTTTTTGCGATGCCGCGGGCGCTCAGTCGTCGCTGCGCCGGCCACCGGTGAAGAGCATCAGCAGGTAGAGCAGATTGCCCAGTGAGGAGACGAACGCGGCCACGTAAGTCAGCGCGGCGGCATTGAGCGTCTCGTCGACGCCGACCATCTCGTCCCGACTGAGGATCCCGAGCCCGACCAGTTGCTGCTTCGCGCGCCGGCTCGCGTCGAACTCGACCGGCAGTGTCACGAACTGGAAGAGCACGATCACCATCAACGCGGCGATCGCGATCGGAAGAAGCTTCCAGAACAACGCCCCGAGGAAGAGCGCACCGAACCCGAGCAGCACGCCGGTGATCGGCGCGGCGATCTGCACGGCCGGCACCATCGTCTGCCGCACCTTCATCATCGCGTAGCCCTGCTTGTGCTGGATCGCATGGCCCGCCTCGTGGGCCGCGACGCCGAGAGCCGCGAGACTGTCGCCCCGGTAGTTGTGCGCGGACAACGCCAGCCGCTTGTTGACCGGGTCGTAGTGGTCGGTCAGGTGGCCGTCGACCTCCACGATCTCGACGTCGTTGATCCCCGCGCTCGCCATCACCGCCTCGGCGGCTTCACGCCCGGTGATCCGCCCACGTGAGCCGATCTGGGAGTTTTTCTGGTAGGCGCTCGAAATCTTGAACTGCGCGTAGATCCCGAGCAGCAGCGGAACACCAATTAGGAGGAGCCAGTACATCATGGGGGAAGGTGTTGGAAGTTACGGTTGCGGAGGTTGTGTCTCGGTCCCTCGGAAGCAACTATTGTCCCAATGATCTCGCCGCGGCTGCCGCGGCTGAAGAAAATGTCCTTCCTGCTTCGGCGCAGCAAGTTGCGACCAGCGCCCGCCACCGACAGGAAAACCAGCGGCTACGTGTAACGCGCAAGAGTGGCACGCCGTCGCCGCTAGGCCGTGCCAACGCGGCCCCCTGCCGGCTCAGCTGCCGAGCCCGGCGCGCACGAGCAGCGCAGTCAGATCCGGCTCACGGCCCATGAAGCGTTTGAACAGCTCCATCGGCGGCTCCGAATTGCCGCGACTGAGCACGTGCCGGCGGAACTCGGCGCCGGTGGCGGCGTTGAAGGTGCCTTCGCGCTGGAACCGCGTGAACGCGTCGGCGTCGAGCACCTCCGCCCATTTGTACGAGTAGTAGCCGGCCGCGTAGCCGACCGAACCCGAGAAGAGGTGACCGAAACGCCGCACCATCGTGGGCGCCGGCGGCTCGGTGGGAATCAGATAGTCCGCCAGTGTCGCCTTGATCGCAGCGTCGAGATCGCCCACCGCGTAACGCTCGGGGTGCAGGTGGAGTTCGAGGTCCATCTTGCCGAACGCGAGCTGGCGCATCGTGACCGTCGCCGCCCGAAAATTCCGCGCCGCTTTCATCTTCGCGAAGAGCTCCGCCGGGATCGGCGCACCGGTTTCGAAGTGGCGGGCGAAAAGATCCAGCCCCTCGCGCTCCCAGGTCCAGTTCTCCAGGATCTGCGAAGGCAGCTCGACGAAGTCCCACGCGACGTTCACGCCGTTGAGCGACTTGTACGGCACCTCGCCGAGCAGGTGGTGCAGCAGGTGGCCGAACTCGTGGAAGATCGTCTCGACCTCGCGGTGCGTGAGCAGCGCCGGCTTGTCGCCACTCGGCGGAGTCAGGTTGCCGCAGATCAGCCCGAGATGCGGCGAGAGCCGGCCGTCGGCCTGCGGCTCGCCCGTGAGGAGGTAGTTCATCCACGCGCCGCCGCGCTTCGACTCGCGCGGATGCCAGTCGGCGTAGAACGACCCGAGCTGCCGCCCGTCGGCCTCGTTGCGCAACTCGTAGAACTTCACCTCCGGGTGCCAGACCTCGGCCGCGCCGGCCGGCTGCTCGACCGCGCGCACCCCGAGCACGCGCCGGCACACCTCGAACAACCCTTCGATCACGCGCGCGAGCGGGAAGTACGGCCGCAGCGCTTCCTCGTCGAAGGCGTAGCGTTCCTGCCGCAGCTTCTCCGCCCAGTATCCGATCTCCCACGGCGCGAGCCGGCCCGGCACCCGCCCGGTGCGCTCGGCGGCGAACGCCTCCAGCTCCGCGGTCTCGCGGGCGAAGGCCGCCCGCACGCGCTCGTGCAGGTCCTCGACGAAGCGGAGCGCCGTGGCGCCGTCGCGTGCCATGCGCCGCTCCAGCACCTGGTCGGGGAAATGCGGTTTGCCCAGCAGCGTCGCCTTCTCCTGGCGCAGCGCGAGGATCTGGCGGACGAGCGCGGTGTTGTCGTGCGCGCCGGTGGCGCCGACGCCGCACGAGCCCTCCCACATCCGTCGCCGCAGCGCGGCGTCGTCGAGGTAGGTCATGAACGGCTCGAGCGACGGCATGTGCAGCGTGAACCGCCAGCGCGGCTGCGCCTCGGTGCCGTGGCCCTTGGCCAACGCGTTGCGCCGCGCCGCCTCCCGGGCGTTCGCCGGCAAGCCGGCCAGCTTGGCCTCGTCGTCGACGATCAGCTCCCAAGCGTTCGTCGAATCGAGCACGTTCTCGGAGTACTTCTGGCAGATCTGCGAGAGTTCGGCCTCCAGTTTCTCAAGACGCGCCTTCTTCTCCGCCGGCAGGTCCGCACCGGCTTGGCGGAAGTCGGCCATCGTCTCCTCGAAGAGCCGTCGCTTCACACCCGTGAGCGCCAGCGCCTCGGGCGTCGCCGCGAAAGCGCGCAACGCGGTCCAGAGCTGGGCGTTCAACGGAATCTTCGCGTAGAACTCCGAGACCGGCGCGAGCATCGCGTTGTACGCCTCGCGCAGCGCTGGCGAGTCGGCCACGGAGTTGAGGTGGCCAACGAGGCCCCACGCGCGATTGAGCTCGTCGCAAGCGCGTTCCAGCGCCTCGACCGTTGAGGCGAACGTCACCGCCGCCAAGTCCTGCGTCGCGATGGCGTCGAGGTTGCGCTGGGCCCCCGCGAGCGCCGTACCGATGTCGGGCGCGACCGCATCGGGCGTGAGTTGCGACCAGCGAATGGCGAAATCCGGAGCAAGAAACGGGTGCGTCGACATCGCGGCCGAAGAACCGCGCGCCACGCACCCGAGTCAAATCGCAAAGGGCCTCACCAGTGGTACGCTAAACCGACCGTGTACTGGCGGGGCGAGACGGGCACCGCCGGCACCTCCTCGAACCCGCAGTCCCACAGGTTCTCCACCTGCACGGAAAGCTCGAGACCGCGGATCCGGGGGACGAACCAATAGACTCCGACCGAGGAGATCACCGCGCGGGCGCTGCTGCGGCGCAGAAAGTCCGGTTCTTGCTCGCGGTACTCGTTGTCGAACCGGACCTCGAGCTGTTGCACGGGCTGCCAGACCAGCGCCGCCGTCACGCGGTGCCGCGCAAAATTGAGCGCGTAGAAACTGGCGTCGACCAGCGCCGAGCCGTAGTTCTCGTCCTTCTGCAGCCAGGTGTAGCCGACGACCGCGCGACCATGTTGCCACCGATAGGTGGCGACGGCTTCGAAGCCGAGCGTGTCGATGTCGACGACATTGGCCGAACGGGCCGTGACACCCCGGCGATAGGTCCAGTCGGTCAGGTCGCGGTCCTGCCGGAAGAAGACGGCGGCCTGCACCTCGACGTGCCCGACCGTACGCTGCACACCGAGCTCCCAGTTCGTACTGCGGGTGCGACCCAAGTTCGGGTTGCCGCGGAACAGCCCGGAGCCGGACGCCGAGTTCAGCGCCGTGTAGCTCGAGACCTGCGAGTCGCCAGCGACCTCGGCGTAGAGTCGCGTGCTGCCGCCGGAGGCGTCGGTATGGCGCCACGCCGTCAGCAGCACCGGCGAGAGCGCGCCGCGGCCACGGTTGTCGTCGGACCAGGTGGCGCCGGCCTGCAGGTCGAGCTTGTCGCCATTGGCGAGGGCGAAGGTGTGTTCGGCGTCGGCACCGACCTTCCAATACGAACGGCTGTTGAAACGTCCGGCGTTGAGCGAGGTGGACTCGAGCGTGTCGGCGGCCGCCTCGGCGCGGCCGCGCACGGCCCAATCGGCGCCGAGCTCGCGCCGGCCCTCGAGAGCGAATGCCGCCACCTGCGTCTCGTGCTGGTAGGGGTTGAATCGGCCGGGCTGGGTGCGGTCGGCCTCGTAATCGTCGGTGTTGCGCCGCCAGAGCGCGGAGGCCTGCCAGAATTCGGCATCGGTCGCGCCCGCCCGGTGGTTGAGGGCGATGAACGTCGTCGCGAGGTCCTCGGTCTCGAGCCAGTTGAAGGGTGTGTAGAGGTTGGGCCAGCCGAAGAACTTCGTCTGGTGACCGGCGAAGAGGTCCGTCTGCACGTCACCGCGGATCAACTGCAGGCGACCGGCATAGCGGTTGAACTTGTGGTCGCCGCCCGGGATCGCGCCGTCGGACTCGGAGTGCGCCACGGCGACATCGGCCGCCAGCCGTCCGCCAGCCGCCGTCGGACGCACGGCACCTTGGTAGATGCTGCCGCGCCAGGTGCCATGCTCACCGCCCGCCAACGCTAGCTCGCCACGCTGGTCGATCGGCGCCCAGTCGTAGGCCAGCGTGGCCACGCTGGCGTTGAAGCCGCCGAGCGCAGCGTCGGCACCGGTGAGCACCCGCACCGGCGAGAGCATGGACGGCGGAACGGGCGACTCCGCGGCGTAATGCCCCGTCTGCGGGTCGACCACCGCGACACCGCCGAAACGGAAGCCGGTGTTCTCGAAGATCCCGCCGCGGATGGAGATGTCCGCCTGCCCTTCGGCGAAGTTGCGCGCCTGCACGTCGACCGCCGGCTCGTACCGCAGGCCGGAAACGGGCATCGGGAATGTGGTGACCGGCGCGTCGTTGGCGACCCGCGAGGCGGTCGTCACGAATGGCGGCAGCGTCACCACCTCGTCGGCGCCAAGACGCGTGAGAAGCACGCAGGCGATTAGGGCGCAGGATGGAAGGCGGCGGGACGAACAAATCATCGGGCGCTGGTTAAGTACGGCAAGCGCGTGCTTAACAAGCTCGAACTTTCCCGTCCCCTCTCCTGCCGGCGCGCCGGCTCCGGACACGAAAAAACGCGGACCGTCTGGTCCGCGTTTCGGGTGAGAATGTCTAGGCCAAGACTGGTCGCTTACTCGTCGCCGTCGTTGCCGATGGCTTCGACCGGGCAGCCTTCGAGCGCCTCGGTGCACTGGGCGATCTCTTCCTCGGACGCCGGCTGTTTGTTCACGAACGTGTAGCCCCCCTCTTCATTCCGCGCGAAGAAGTTCGGCGCGGTCTCGCGGCACAGGTCGCAATCGATGCACTGCTGGTCCACGTAGAATTTGCCGGCTGCATTGTCCGCCCATTTCTCAGCTTTGTTGGCCATAGTGAGGCTAGAAGAAGTCGCCGATACGGGGTGAGTCAAGAGGCGAAGCCCGGAAGCCACGACAGCAGTACGCCAAACGCCGGGACGACCCACTATTAGGGCAGGTCGGGGGCGAAGCCGGGCTTCGGAACCTCGAAAAATCGGTCGCAAGCGCGACGACTTCGCCTTGGCCATTGCAAATCGACAACGACGGCTTTGTTTTCGCCGAAACCATCCGATCAGTTCCTGTCGCTCCATGATCTCCGACCGCTACTACATGCGCGCAAACAACCCCGCCCGGGAGCTGGCTCCTTTGCTGTGGCTGGCCGCCGCGCTGGTCGGTTGCTTCGCCGTGCAATTCGCGCTCGAGGCCTACGCCGGGGATTTCACCAAGAACTGGCTCGCACTCACACCGAGCGGCATCGCCCACGGCCGAGTCTGGACCCTACTGACCTACAGCCTGCTCCACTCGACCAAGGACCTCTGGCATCTCATTGGGAACATCATTGGCCTGCTGGTCTTCGGCCGGCTCCTCCTCCCCGAGATCGGAACCCGCCGTTTTCTGGGGGCCTACACCGGCGCGGTTCTTGCCGGCGGCCTGCTTTGGCTCGCGGTGAATTTCTCCCGCGGCACGCCGCTGCACGAACCCAACCTGGTCGGCGCGTCCGCCGGTGTGTACGGCATCTTCAGCCTGTTCTGCTGCCGCTTCGCCTTCGAACGGATCGAGCTCCTGCTCTTCTACATTGTGCCAGTGGCGATCATCCCCCGCTACGCCCTGATCGCGGTCACGGCGGTGGTGACACTGTTTTTCCTCTTCGGCGAGCTGTTTGGCACCCCGACCGGCATCGCCCACTCCGCGCACCTCGCCGGCATCATCGCGGGCATCATCGCCCACCGAGCGATCAACCGGAATCCGTTTGACGAGCCCACGGAGGAGGACGAGCCCCGCAGTGCCGTCGAACTCCCGGCGTGGATGAAAAAGAAAAAAGCCCCCGCCTCCTCCGCCGCTTCCAAGGTAAACATCACCCCCCGCGAGAACCTCAAGGCCGAGGTCGATCGCATCCTCGACAAGATCAACATTAGCGGTTTCGGCTCCCTCACCCCCGAGGAGAAACGCACGCTCGACGCGGCGCGGAACCTGATGACCAAGCACTAGGGCGTTCCCGGGGAAGTCTCGGTGGCCCGAAGCGCAACCGCATCGCCGCCGTCCGGCCGCTCCAGCGATTACGATCACCCGCTCCGGCCCTCCTTCAGGCTCCGGAGCTTGCGCCGATAGGCCCGCTCGCAACACTCGTCGCCTCGCCTGCCGCGCGGGAACATTCCTCGCCGCGGCTTTTCCCTTCAGCATCCACTTTCCCGCCGTGATCCGCCGCCTCTTCCTCGTCCTCCTTGCGACCGCCCTCGCGGTCCAAGCCGCCGTCACCACCACCCTCACCACCACGCCGGTGATGGTGCAGGAGACCACCCGGATGGTCCGGTACCTCGAAAGCGTCCACTTCCAGGACCGCGAGCTCACCAACGACGACTTCCGCCAGCTCATCCCCGACTTCATGGCGGAGCTCGATCCCCACCACATGTTCTTCCTCGCCTCCGATCAGGAAGAGCTCACCGCCCGTTTCGGCGAACGCCTCGCCAAGGACCTCCGCTACCTCGGCAACCTCGACGCCGCCTACGAGACCTACCGCATCCACCGCGACCGTGTCGCCGCCCGCGTCGCTTGGATCACCGCCGAGCTCGCCAAGGACATCGATTTCACCGCCGCCGAGGAGTTCCACTGGGACCGCGCCAAGGCCCCTTGGCCCACCACCACCGCCGAAGCCGACGACCTCTGGCGCAAACGCATCAAGTTCGAGCTCCTGCAGGACCTGCTCAACGACAAGCCCATCGCCACCGCCAAGGAGAACGTCCGCAAACGCTACGAACGGCTCCAGCGCAACTTCGACGAACTCGACGCCGAGGAGATCCAGGAAATCTACCTCACCACCCTCGCCGCCATGTACGACCCGCACACCACGTACATGTCGCCCTCGACCCTCGACGACTTCACCATGCAGATGCGCCTCAAGCTCATCGGCATCGGCGCCCAGCTCTCCGAACAGGACGGCGTCTGCACCATCCGCGAGCTCATCCCCGGCGGTCCCGCCGATCTCTCGAAGCAACTCCGCCCCAACGACAAGATCGTCGGCGTCGCCCAGGGCCCCGCCGAGTTCGTCGATGTCGTCGGCATGAAGCTCCGCAAAGTCGTGCAATTGATCCGCGGCGACAAGGACACCACCGTCCGCCTCCTCATCCAGCCCGGCGACGCCACCGACTCCTCCGCCCGCCGCGAGGTCTCCATTGTCCGCGCCGAGGTCAAACTCAACGACAAGCGCGCCCACGCCACCCTCGAGCAGGTGCCCGCCGCCAACGGGGCCGGCACCCTGCCCATCGGCGTGATCGAGCTGCCCGCCTTCTACGGCGGCAACGAGGAGGACGAATCCTCCGACGCCAAGAGCATCAGCGCCACCAACGACGTCGAACAACTCCTGCGCAAACTCATCGCCGCCGGCGCCAAGGGCATCGTGCTCGACCTCCGCCGCAACGGTGGCGGCTACCTCCCGGAAGCCGTCAATCTCACCGGGCTCTTCATCTCGCAGGGCCCCGTCGTGCAGGTCAAAGACTCCCTCGGCCGGGTTGAAGTCCGCGGAGACGAGAAGGCCGGCGCCGTCTGGGACGGGCCACTCGTCGTCCTTACCTCCCGCTACAGCGCCTCCGCCTCCGAGATCGTTGCCGGCGCGCTCCAAAACTACGGCCGCGCCATCGTCGTCGGCGACAGCTCGACCCATGGCAAAGGCACCGTCCAGACGATCATGCCGATCCTCGACGACTCCCGCTTCCGCCGCTTCCTCGAGACCCCGCCCCGCAGCGGCGCAACGAAGATCACGATCCAGAAATTCTACCTGCCCAACGGCGCCTCCACGCAGAACCGCGGCGTCGTTTCCGACATATCCCTACCGTCGATCGAAGAGCTTCTCCCCATCGGCGAGTCCGATCTGCCCCACGCCCTCGCCTGGGACACCATCCGGACCGCCCGCTTCGAGGGCGCGTCGCTCGACGCCCGCTTCATCGACGTGCTCCGGCAGCACAGCCGCGAACGCCAGTCCTCGCTCGAGGAGTTCGCCTTCCTGCGCCGCAACATCGACCGCTTCAAGCAATACGACGAGCGCAAGACCGTCTCCCTCAACCTCGAGAACCGCCGCGCCGACAAGAAGGACGACGACAACTTCCGCGACGAAGCCAAGAAGCAGCGCACCGAGCTCGCCAAGCTCAACTTCGCCTCCACCGAGGTCTTGCTCGACAACGTGGAGCCCACGCCCGAGCCCACCACGCCGCCCGCCGCCACGGACGACAACGCCAAGGACGACGACACCGACGATCCGAAGACCAAGGTCGACATCCACCTGCGCGAAAGCCTCCGCATCCTCTCCGATGCGATCGCCCTCTGGCCGCAGCCGCAGCTCTGGGCCCAGTCCGGCCCGCCGGTGGCCGCCCACCAGCCGCACCGCTTCGCCCCGCTCCCCTGACACCGCGACTTGCCCCCGTTCTCGCCCGTGGCGCCGCACTCAAGAGTGGCGAACTCCGGTTTCCGGTTTGCCCCCTCTGCCCCTCCGTCGTGGCGCTGCTCGCGAGAGCAGCGATCCGTGATCGTCATGGCGCGGCAATCACCGTCCAGTCCCGCTTACGCCAGCGACGGCGTCCGGGGCAACGCCTTCCACCTCGGTCAGTCGATCGCGCGTAGATCGGTGACCCTCATTCGTCCGCGCCTGCCCGGCCACCCGCCCAGCGGTTGAGCGCCCACTCGACGACCCGGCCCGCCCGGCAGGCCGCGAGCGCGTACGCGCCGGCCACCGCACCGGCGCACGCCACACCGAGGCGATGGTAGGTCTCGCGGATCCGGATGAAATTCCACCGGAACTCGTCGATGAGAATGTTCATGTCGCCACCGGCGTCGTCCTCGCCGCCGACCAGCGTGCCGAGCGGCACCGGCTCCAGCCCATGGTACACGCGCTGCCAGAAGGTGAAGCTGAGGATGAAACAGGCGGCCGCGAGAAACAGGACGATGTACCGGCACGTGCCCCACCGGAACTTCTCCGGCAGTTCGACGAAGAACAGCGCCATCACCAGCGCCGGCAGCACAAACTCCCCTGCCACCCCGCCGAACGAGAACCAGAACTGCTGTCGCGCCTCCGGCCAGCGCCACGTCATCCAGAACTGCAGTCCCGCCAACCCCACCGCAAACGTCACCGGCCAGACCTTCCGTTCCCGCCAGCCGGCGACGAGGAGCACTGTCAGCAGAAACAGGACACCGAAGTAGACGAAGCGGGAGAACTCCGGTTCGACGTTCGTCCACCCGAACGGCAGCGGCAGCGCCCGTCGTCCCGTCATCCACGCCACCGTCGCGTGCCCGAACTCGTGCACCCACACCTGAAACCCGCGCAGGAAGAACGCGAACGGCGTGAGCGTCACCAGCCACGCCAGCCCCACGATCACCGGCGGTGCAATCAGGTTGATCCGCCAGCGCCGCACCATCTCGGCCTCGATCTCATCACCCTGCGTCGCCTCGTTCATCGCCCCCGAGCAGAGCGCAAGAACCACACCGGGTCAATGGGTCGCGCCCGCTCCCGCAGCCTGAATTTCCTGATTTCCTGATTTCCACATTCCCGCTTCCGTAGGCCCCTCTCCTCCTCTTCCCATTCCGCCCATGTCCACCGAGCCCGCCACGCCCGCCCCCGAGTCCCAGCCCGCCGACGAGACCGGGATCTCCTCCGACA
>JAEXPL010000167.1 GCA_023446865.1 Verrucomicrobiota bacterium
CGCAGGCGAGGCACGGGTCGAACGAGTGGATCGTGCGCAGGATCTCGAGCGGCTGCTTGGGGTCGTGCACCGGCGTGCCGATCAGCGATGCCTCGTACGGGGAACGCTGGCCCTTGGAGTCGCGCGGCGAGGCGTTCCACGTGCTCGGAACCACCAGCTGGTAGTTCTCGATCCGCTGGTCCTTGATCACGATCCAGTGCGCCAGCGCGCCGCGCGGGGCCTCGGTCGCACCCACGCCGCGGGCGGTCGCCGGCCAGGTCGCCGGCTCCCAGCGCTCCTTGGTGAAGGTGCGCGTGTCGCCGTTGCGGATGTTGGCGAGCAGTTGCTGGTAGAACTCCAGGCCCCAGCGGGCCACGAGCTGCGTCTCGATGCCGCGGGCCGCGGTGCGGCCGAGCGTGGAGAACAGCACGGTCGGCGGCGCCTTGAGCGCGCCGAGCGTGCCGAGGACGGCGTCCTTGATCTCGGCGTTGCCCGCGGCGAAGCCCACGAGCAGGCGCGCGAGCGGGCCGACCTCCATCGCGTGCCCCTTCCACCGCGGCGTCTTCAGCCACGAGTACTTGCCGTCAACGGTGAGGTGCTCGTAGGGCGGTTGCGGACCGGTGTAGTTGAACTCCGTCTCGCCGTCCCACGGGTGCAGGCCATTCTCGTCGCCGCGCTGGTAGCTGTACCAGGAATGGCCGACCTCCTCGCGGACGCCGTCGGGGTCGTGCGGTTCGACCGGGTGCACCTTGGTGAGGTCGCGGTCGAGCACGGCGCCACGCGGGAACTTGAAGTGCGCGATGTCGGCGTAGCCGTTGGTCGGCAGGTCGCCGTAGGCGAGGTAGTTGGAGACGCCGCCGCCAATCTCCGTCCAGTCGAGGTAGTGCGGCGCGACGGCCAGCAGGTCGGGGATGTAGACCTGCTCGACGAAACGCTTCCCCTCCTCGAACAGCCGGCCGACATAGGCGAGGCGCTCGGCGTTGATCGCGTTGGCCTCGTCGATGTTGAGCGCGCAGGGCACGCCGCCCACCAGGTAGTTGGGATGCGGATTCTTGCCGCCGAAGATCGTGTGGACCTTCACCATCTCCTTCTGCCACTCGAGCGCCTCGAGGTAGTGCGCCACGCCGATCAGATTAACCGCCGGCGGGAGCTTGTAGGCGGGATGGCCCCAGTAGGCGTTGGCGAAGATGCCGAGCTGGCCGGTCTCGACGAACTTCGTCAGGCGCGCCTGCAGGTCGCGGAAATAGCCCACCGAGCTCTTCGGCCATGCCGAGATGCTCTGGGCGATCTGCGACGCCTCGGCCGGGTCGGCCTTGAGCGCGCTCACGATGTCCACCCAGTCGAGCGCGTGCAGGTGGTAGAAATGCACCACATGGTCCTGCATGTACTGGGCGCAGAACATGAGGTTGCGGATGAGCTCGGCGTTGGGCGGGATGGCGACACCCAACGCGTCCTCGACGGAGCGCACCGACGCCAGCGCGTGCACCGTGGTGCACACGCCGCAGACACGCTCGGTGAACGCCCAGGCGTCGCGCGGGTCGCGGCCCTTCAGGATGGTCTCGATGCCGCGCACCATGGTGCCGGCGCTCCACGCATCGACGATCCGGCCGTCCTTGACCTCGGCCTCGATGCGCAGGTGACCCTCGATGCGGGTGACAGGATCGACAACAACTCGTGTGCTCATGGCGGATCAGGCTTGGTCGGAGGTTGGGTTGTTGGAGGCGGGTGGATCGGCATCGTCGGGCGCCTCGCCCGGGTGCTGGCCCATCTCGCCGTGTTTGCGGATGTTGGTCATCACCGCGTGGGCGGCCACGCCGGCGACCGCCGCGGCGCCCACGGCCAGGCCGATCTTGTCGGCCGTCATCTCGATGCCGAAGCCGGGGAAGCTGGCGAGGCGCCCGTAGAACGGGCTCGCATCCCAGAAGCCGGCCTCCGAACACCCGATACACGGATGGCCCGACTGGATCGGGTAGCTCACGCCGTTGTTCCAGCGCATCACGCCGCAGGAGTTGTAGGTGGTCGGGCCCTTGCAGCCCATCTTGTAGAGGCAATAGCCCTGGCGGGCGTTGGCGTCGTCGAACGACTCGACGAACAGCCCGGCGTCGTAGTACGGCCGCCGGTAGCAGGTGTCGTGGACACGCCGCGAGTAGAACGCCTTCGGCCGGCCCAGCGCGTCGAGCTGCGGGATGCGGTCGAACGCCAGCAGGTGCACGACCACGCCCGCCATGACCTCGGCGATCGGCGGGCAGCCCTGGACGTTGATGACCGGCTTGCCCGTGATGATCTTGTGGATCGGCGTGGCCTGCGTCGGGTTGGGCCGCGCGGCCTGCACGCAACCGGCGCTGGCGCAGTTGCCCCAGGCGATCACCGCCTTCGCCCCGGCGGCGGCCTCACACACGATGTCGTACATCGAGCGCCCGCCGATGCAGCAGTAGACGCCGGCGGCGCCAAGCGGCACCGAGCCCTCGACCATGAGGAGATAGTTGCCGGGATTCTCACGGATGGTCTTCGCGAGGCATTCCTCGGCCTGGTGGCCGGCGGCGGCGAGCAGAGTCTCCGAATAGTCGAGCGAGACCTTGTCGAGCAGGATGTCCGCGACGATCGGATGCGAGGAGCGGATGAACGACTCGCTGCAGCACGTGCACTCCTGCCCGTGCAGCCAGACGATCGGCAGGCGGCGCTTCGTCTCGAGCGCCTCCACCACCGCCGCCACCCCGGAGCTTTCGAGTCCGAGCATCGCGCCCATCCAGGTGCAGAACTTCACGAAATCACGCCGGCTCACGCCGTGCGCACGCATCTCTTCCCAGAGCGTGGGACCTCCGGTCTGGGTCGGAGGGAGCAAAGCATTCATAGAATCGCTGCTTGGGGCCGGAGCTTGGTCCGCCGCGAGGGGCCGGTTCACGGCGAATGTTGGAGTAGCTGGCCGGTACGTTGCGCCGTGTCCCGGATTTGTCGAACGGCGGACCATCGCGTCGGGGCCCGCCCCTCGCGCCGTCGACAGATCCCGACGATTCTCTCCCCGCGGCTCGACATCCCACCCCACGCCTGCACCGTATCCGCCCCCATGCACGAACTGGCGATCGCGCAGTCGGCCCTCCAACAGGTGCTCCGCGAGGCGGAGCGCGCCGGCGCCCGCCGCGTCTCCCGCATCGTGTTGCGCATCGGTGCGCTCTCCGGGGTCGAGACCGAGTCGCTGCGTTTCGCCTTCGACGCCCTCCTGCCCGCCAGCGCGGCCGCCGGCGCCCAGTTGGAGCTCGAGTCCGTCCCCGCCCTGGCCCGCTGCCGCGCCTGCGGCCACGAGTTTGCGCCCGCCACCGGCACGCTCTTTGAATGCCCCCGCTGCCGGGCGTTCGGCGCCGAGCTCCGCCAAGGCCGCGAACTCGATCTCGTCCGCATCGACTGCAACTGAGCCTTTCATGCAAACCCCGAACCCGCAACCGCCCCCAACTTCCCCCACGCCCGCCGACGACGTCGTCATCGTCGATGTCCGCGATCCGTCGGACACATTGCCCACGCCGCCCGGCGACGTGCTCCCCGGCACGCGCTCGATCAACCTCGAGGTGCGCCTCCTCGACGAGAACGACCGCCGCGCCGCCGCCAACCGCGCCGACTTCGCCGCCCGCGGTCTGCGCGCCCTCAACTTCGTCTCCTCCCCCGGCGCCGGCAAAACCACGCTCCTCGGCCGCACGCTCGACGCCCTCGCTCCCGCCCTCCGCTGCGCCGTGCTCGTCGGCGACCTTGAAACCGCCAACGACGCGCGCCGCCTCCGCCGCCCCGGCGTGCCCGTCGCGCAGATCACCACCGGCGGTTGCTGTCACCTCGATGCCGGGATGATCGCCCGCGCCGCCGCCGCGCTCCCGTTGGAAGGCACCCAACTGCTCTTCATCGAGAACGTCGGCAACCTCGTCTGCCCCGCCTCGTTCGACCTCGGCGAGAACCGCCGCATCACCCTCGTCTCCTGCACCGAGGGCGAGGACAAGCCGCTCAAGTACCCGCCGATGTTCAGCAGCGCCCACGCCGTTGTCCTCACCAAGATCGACGTCGCCGACGCCATGGGCTTCGACCGCGCGCTCGCCCGCGACGCCATCCGCCGCGCCGCGCCGCAGGCCACCGTCTTCGAGCTCTCCGCCAAGACCGGCGAAGGCATGGACGCCTGGCTGAACTACCTCCGCGCGCTGGTCTGAAGGTCGGGCGAACCCTCCGGGTGAGCCGCCCCACCACGGCTCGGCGGGGACGCCTCGCCCTACCTCCCTACACGTGTCATGCATCTCATCGAGACACGATCACCAGGACCCCGTAGGCCCAGTCTCCGACTGGGCTCCTTGGATTCACGCCGCCACGGATACTCGTGCCTCTCGCGGCCGGTCGAAGACCACAGGCGTCCCATAGGGGCGGAAAACGACAGTATCGCCGTCGAGGGCACAGAGGGAGCGGCGGCGACGGCAGGGAAAGTGACGATGCAGGATTGTGGCGCGATTGTGTTTGGTTCTTGGGGA
>JAEXPL010000194.1 GCA_023446865.1 Verrucomicrobiota bacterium
GGGTGAGGTCGAAGAGGAGGACGTTGTCGCGCGCGAGGCCGGGGTCGGAGGCGAGGGCGGCCATGAAGCTGTGGAGGAGGAGGCCGGCGGTGAAGAGGAGCACGACGGTGAGGGCGGTCTCGGCGACGATGAAGAGGCGCTGGAGGCGGTGGCGGGCGCCGCCACCGGTACCGCGGGAGCTTTCCTTGAGGTCGTGGTTGAGGTCGGGTCGGGCGACGCGGAGGGCGGGCGCGAGGCCGAAGAGCAGGCCGGTGAGAAGCGAGAGACCGAGCGTGAAGACGAGGACGTGCGGGTTGAGGGTGGCGAGCTGCGGCGGAGCGCCGTTGGAGGCGATGAGGGCGGAGAGGGGATCGAGGGCGAACCAGGCGAGCAGCAGGCCGGCGACGCCGCCAAGGACGGCGAGGAGCGTGCTTTCGACCAGGAGGAGGCGGACGAGGCGCGCCGTGCTGGCCCCGAGGGCGAGGCGCACGGCGATCTCAGTCTGGCGGGTGGCGGCGCGGGCGAGGAGGAGGTTGGCGACGTTGGCGCAGGCGATCAGCAGCACGAGGCCGACGGTGGCCATGAGCATCAGCAGGTAGGGGCGTGAGCCGCTGGTAGTGGACTCGTGGAGGCTCTGGACGGTGACGGTCCAGCCGGACTTGTTGGGCGGATAGAGGGAGTCGAGGGTCTTGGCGGCGGCGGCGAGCTCGGCCTGGGCCTGGGCGGCGGTGGCGCCGGGCTTGAGGCGGCCGAGCACCAGGCAAAGGTAGTTGTAGTTGCGAAGCTGTTTCCAGGATTCGGCGCCGATGGCGGCCGGGACGAGGAGGTTGACGTTGGGTTGATTGAGCGCGCCGGGCGCGAGCACGCCGACCACGGTGTAGGCGCGGCTGTTGAGGCGGATGGTCTGGCCGACGATGGCGGGGTCGCCGCCGAGATGGCGTTGCCACATCTCGTGGGTGAGGATGGCGACCTGGTTGTCGCCGCCGGCGGAGTCCTCCTGGGCGGTGAAGTCGCGGCCGAGCACCGGGGCGATGCCGAGGACGCGCAGGTACTCGGCGGTGACATCGAGAGCGGCGAGCTGGGCGGGTTCGGCGATGCCGGAGAGGTTGTACTCGGCGGGGTGGACGGCGGCGAACGAGGCGAAGGAGGAGGTGGCGTACGGCTTCCAATCGGTGAAGGTGCCGCCGTCGGCGATGTTGCGCGCGCCCGGGACCGGCGAGTGCCAGACCTGCATGATGCGATCGGACTCCGGGAAGGGCAGCGGCGAGAGCAGGACGGACTGCAGGACGCTGAAGATCGCGGTGTTGGCGCCGATGCCGAGGGCGAGGGTGAGGACGGCGATGGCGGTGAAACCGGGGGCCTTGCGGAGCTGGCGGAGGGCGTAGCGGAGATCTTGGATCATTTTCGATTTGAGATTGCCGATTTGCGATTGGTCGGGCGGCGGGCGCGAGAGGCGAGCGGTGGCGCGGAGTGGGTCTGAGGTCAGGGATGTGAGCGCGGAAAACGGAGGAGGACGGCGGGGGATTGTGCGCGGGGCGAACTCCGGAAACCGGCAATCGGAAATCCCAGATCGGAAATGCCGTCAGTCGGCCTGGAGGGCGATGAGGGGGTCGACGCGGGCGGCGCGGCGGGCGGGCAACCAGCAGGCCACCAGGGTGGCGAGGCCGAGGACGACGAGGGTGGCGAGCGGCAGCCAGAGTCCGGGGAACGGCATCGAGGCCATGGCGCGCGAGAGGAACAGGCGGGCGGCGAGGAAGAGCGGCAGGCCGAGGACCATGCCGAGCGCGAAGAGGGCGAGGCCTTGGCGAAGAACCATGGTGACGATGTCGCGGTAGCCGGCGCCGAGCGCGATGCGCACACCGATGTCGCGGGTGCGTTGCGCGGTGAGGTTGGCGATCACGCCGTACAGCCCGATCACGGCGATGAGCAGGCCCATGGCGGCGAAGATGGCGAGGTTGGCGATGACGACGTTGATGTTGGCGAGGCCCTGGCGGATGCCTTCGCGCACGGAGCCCGGGTTGGCCACGGGGAGGTCGGGATCGAGGGCGGCCACGGCGCGGCGCACAGAGGGGGTGAGGGTTTCGGGCGGGACGGAGGAGCGCAGGGCGATCAGCTGGTAACGCGGCGGGTTCTGCACGAGCGGCCGGTAGAGCTGGAGGGTGGTGTCGGGCTGGCCGAGGTTGGCGGCCATCCGGACATCACCGACGACGCCCACGACCTCGGCGAGGGTCTCGAGCCCCTTGAGTTTGACGCGTTTGCCGACGGCGTCCTGCCCGGGCCAGAAGCGGCGGGCGAGGGAGTCGTTGACGATGACCATGGGTCGGGAGTCGGCGCGGAGATCGGCGGGAAAGACGGCGCCACGCAGCAGCGGGATCTTGGCGACGGCGAAGTAGTCCGACGAGACGGTGGCCTCCGAGGCGAGGGGCTCCTGCCCCTCGGCGACGACGTGGCCCTCGGCGACGACGCTGGTGTTGCCGGGGGAGGAGAAGACCGGGAGGCCGTTGGTGATGGCCGCGTGGTCGACGCCGGGGATGGCAGCGAGGCGCTCGAGGAGGTTGCGGTGGAAGGCGCGGATCTTGTCGTTGTCGCCGTAACGGTTCCACGGAGTCACGAGATAGCCGGAGTAGACGCCGTCGGGCGACCAGCCGAGCTCGCGGCGCAGGAAGGCGCGGGAGCCGAGGGCGAAGGAGCCGGCGACACCGACGAGGACGAGGGCGAAGGCGAGCTCCCCGGCGATGAGTGCGTACTTGAAGCGGTGATGCGAACGGCCGGCGGTGCTGCCGCGGGAGCCGTCCTTGAGGCTGTCGGCGGCGGGGGCGCGCGAGGCGAGCCAGGCGGGGGCGAGGCCGAAGGCGAAGCCGCTGAGGAGCGCGCTGACGACGGCGAAGGCGAGCACGCGGCCGTCGAGCGGGATGTCGAGGCCGTACTCGTTGTTGATGAGAAGACTGCGGCCGAGGAGCTTGGCGCCCCAGGCGGCGAAGAGCAGGCCGACGAGGCCGCCGGCGACGGCGAGCAGGAAGCTCTCGGAGAGCAGCGGGCGCATGAGGTGCGAGCGGGCGGCGCCGAGGGCGGAGCGGATGGCGAACTCGCGGCTGCGGCCGAAGGCGCGGGCGAGCAGGAGGCTGGCGAGGTTGGCGCAGGCGATGACGAGCACGAGGGTGGAGAGCACGGGCATCATCCAGAGGATGGCGCGGCTGACGGAGTCCATGTTGGCGGACTTGAGGTCGACGGCGCGCAGGCCGTCGGTGGAGTTCTCCTTCGGGTACTCCCGGGCGAGGCGGGCGGCGATGGTCGAGAGCTCGCCCTGGATCTGGGCGAGCGGGACGCCGGGCTTGCGGCGGCCGATGATCTGCATCCAGCCGCCATTGCGGGTGGTCGGGTAGTGCGGGTGGATCGTGAGCGGCCGGAGCAGCTCGGAGGGGCCCCAGACCAGAGGGGCCTCGAAGGAGGCGGGGAGCACGCCGACGATGGTGTGGTTCTCGCCGTTGATGCGGACGATGCGGCCGAGAACCGCGGGGTCGGCGCCGAAGCGGCGGGTCCACATGCGGTGGGTGATCACGGCGACGTTGCCGCGGCCGGGCTGGTCCTCATCGGGGGCGAAGAGGCGGCCGAGGGCGGGGGCGACGCCGAGGGTGGAGAAGAAGTTGGGGGCGACGTTGAGGCCGGTGATCTGGACGGCGGGTTCGTCGGTCTCGGCGTAGGCGAGGGAGTCGAAGGAGTAGAGGGCGACGGAGGAGAACGTTGTCGCCGCTGCGCGGATATCGAGGGCGTTGCCGGGATGGTGGTTCCAGCGTTGGGCCTGGGCCGAGGTGCGGAAGACCCGCACCAGGTCCTCGCTCTGCGGGTAGGGAAGGTTGCGGAAGAGCAGGACATTGGTGAGCGAGAAGGCGGCGGTGCTCAGGCCGATGCCGAGGGCGAGGGTGAACACGGCGACGGTGGTGAACCCGGGCGACTTGAGCAGGGTGCGCAGGGCGAGGCGAAGGTCGGAGAGCATGGCGATGGCGGAATGCGGATTGCGGAATGGGTGGAGGCGCGGCGGGAAGATAAACGCAACCGCTGTGCCAGCTTGCGGCAGGGCGCGTAAGACGATGGTGGAGAGCTGGAAGGGTTATTTGCTTCCTGGCCCGAGGACGGCCGATCCGCCGGCCGTGGGAAACGACCGTCCCGCAATTGGGACGGTACGCGCGCCGCCTGTGTCGGAGCCGGGCGGGGCGAAGACTGCGGGCGGCGCGATCGAGTGCGTGTGGTGGCGCCCCGGCGACTCAAGAATCCGCGAGGCCACCCGATAGAGCGGGCATCATGGGCCGTCTGGGATTACGGGCGAAGTTGGTGGCCGGCGCTTTGGCGCTGTCGATTATTCCTTTGTTGATCGTGGCGCTGCTGATTCCGCTGCGTGTGGAGAGCGCGTTTCTGCGCTCGGGCGAAGCGCAACTGCAGCAGATGGCGCAGAGCATCGCCAACTCGGTCGAGATGTTGCTGAGCCGCCATGTCGAGATGGTGCAGGGGGTGGCGCAGAGCGAGCAGTTCACCGCGACGATCGCGGCGCGCAACGCCAAGCAGCTCGCGCCCGAGGCGCTGGCCGCGACTAACCGGCAGATCGGCACGATGCTCAAGGGTTTTGGCGACCACTACCAGGGCATGTGGCTGTGCGATGCGGAGGGTATCATCTTCGCCGGGTGCCTGAAAGGTGGCGACACTGCGGCGTACACCAATCTGGATGTGCACGACCGGGCCTATCTCAAGGACGCACGGCAGTCCCGCAAGACGGTGATCAGCGAGCCGATGCGCTCGAAGGTCGGCAACGTGCCTATCGTGGTCATCTGCACGCCGCTGCTCGACGAGCGCGGTGCTGTGGCCGGGCTGGTGGGCATGTCGCTTGAGATCGACTATCTGATCCAGAGCGTGGCCCGGCAGAAGGTCGGCGAGAACGGCTATGCGTTTGTGGTCGACCGCACGGGCCTGATGGTGGCGCACCCCGATCCGGAACGCGTGCTCAAGTTGAACTTCGCCAAGGTGGCCGGCGCGGAACACATCGCCAAGCGCATGCTCGCCGGCGAATCCGGTGTGGACCACTACGTGAACAGCAAGGGTTTCGCGCGGGTGGCCGCCTACGCCCCGGTGCCGATCGCGGGCTGGAGCGCCACGGCGAGCGTGGACCATGATGAGCATCTGGCTCCGAGCCGCAACGTGCGCTGGCTGGTGCTGGCGCTCACGGCGCTGTGCCTGGTCGTCGCCAGCGCCTCGGTGTTCTTGTTTGCGCACCGGTTGGCGACTCCGCTGAAACATGCGGCCCTCGTGTTGGAGGAGGCTTCCGCGACGATGACGAGCAACGCCGGCGAGATCGCCCAAGGGGCGCAGGAGCTGGCGGAGTCGACCTCGCGGCAGGCCGCCGGCATCGAGGAGACCGCGGCGTCGGTCACGGAGCTTTCCGCCTCGACCCTGTCCAACGCCAACGAGGCGCAGGAGGCGGCGAAGGTGGCGCAGTCCGCCGACTCACGGGTCGTCTCCGCCAGCACACGGATGCAGGAGCTGACCGAGGCCGTGCAGGCCGTGGCCGAGGCGAGCGCACAGACCGGCAAGGTGATCAAGACCATCGACGAGATCGCGTTCCAGACCAACATCCTTGCGCTCAACGCGGCGGTCGAAGCCGCGCGGGCCGGCGAGTCCGGAGCCGGCTTCGCGGTGGTGGCCGACGAGGTGCGCAACCTGGCCGGGCGGGCCGCGGCGGCCGCGAAGGATTCCGCGGAGACGTTGTCGAAGGCCGGCGAACTGGTGGCGCGGAGCCGCGAGCTCGCGGTGAGCGCCAACGTGGAGTTTGGCCAGGTGAAGGAGGATGCGCGGAAGATCGAGAAGCTGGTGACCGGCATCGCCGGCGCGTGCCGCGAACAGGCGACCGCGCTCGAACAGGTCAGCCGCGCGCTCTCCGATCTCGAGCATGGTGTGCAGTCCGGCGCGGCCACGGCGGAGGAGGCGTCCGGCGCCTCGGTGGAGATGCGCTCGCAGGCCGACCGCGTGCACAACGAGATGCTGGTCCTGAAGGCGATCGTGCTCGGCGGCCAGGAAACCGGCCCGGCCGCTGCAACCGAAGTCGCAACGGCCGAGCCGATGACTGCCGCCCTCGCGGCGAGGCCAAATGCACCGGCACCCCGAGGTGTCGGTGCCCGCGATGGCGGAAAAGTTTCTGTCGGCTAGAGCGTCTGGCCTTCTGCTGCAGCCGGGGGGGGCGAACCCGGCCAGGTGCCGCCTTCAACGCGGCCGCCCACAGGTTTCAGGAGACCGCGCTAGCGTTTGCGGATCTGGATCGAGCCGTTGACGGTCTTGAGCTGGATCCGGGCAGCACCGTCGCCGATGGTGCCGTCGAGTTTCCGGCCGATCCATTTCTCGGCGGAGGGGGCGAGGCCGAAGTCGTTCTCGATGGAGCCGTTGATCGTGCCGGCCTTGAGCTCGGCGCTGGCGGTGGCGGGCAGGCGGAGTTCGATCGAGCCGTTGACGGTGTCGAGGGCGATGTCCTGTTTGGCCACGATCGCGTCGAACTCGGCCACAATGCCGTTGTTGACGGTCGAGAGGTCGACCTCGTTGGTGAGGCCGCGGGCCTCGATGCGGCCATTGACGGTGCGGGCGGAGACGCGGCCGTGGGCGTTGGTGATGGAAATGACGCCGTTGACGGTCTCGATCCGCCGCAGCGTGGCGGCGTGCGGGACGGTGAGGGTGTAGCGGACCTCGCCGGTGTTGGTGAACTTCTTCAACCAGCTGCCGTCCTTGTCGAGGTAGCCCGTCTTCACCGCGAAGCGTTTCTCGGTGGAGTCGATTCGGACCTCGAGGGCCTTGAGGTCGGTCTCGTCGCGTGCGGATTTCACGGCGACGAGGCGCACCTCGGGTTTGTCCCAGGTCTCGATCGTGATGGAACCGTTGACGTTTTCGACGAGCACCTCGCCGGTGGCGGCGAGGGCGCGGGTTTCCTCGACAGTGGCGGAGACATCGGCGCGAGCGACAAACGGGAAGAAGGGGATTCCGCGGAGTCCGAGAAGGAAGAGGCGCATGGGGAACGGTGGACAGTGGACGGTGGCAAGAAACCGGAGACCGGAGCGCGGCGACCGGAACGGGCGGAAACGAGCGGGGAGCCGTTGGGCGGCAGCGCGAGCGGCACCACGCCCGGAGGAAGGATGAGCCGGGTCGGCGACCCGGCCTACAGATGGAGGCGGTGCGGGCGAAGGGGAAAGGCCGGCGGGCGTGACGCCCGCC
>JAEXPL010000195.1 GCA_023446865.1 Verrucomicrobiota bacterium
CGTTGAAGTCGAGCAGGACCTGGTCGACGCGGCCGTCGGCCCAGAGGAGGCCGAGGCCGTTGGTGATGGTCCAGCCGTGGTTGATGCGGGTCATCGGCACGAGGTTCTTCGTGCGCAGCTGGGTGAAAAGGGCGTACTGGCCGGACGGATGCCAGGCGATGCCCTGGAGGAGGTTGGCCGCGGGCACGGTGACACGGTCGCGCACGGTGGCGCTGGCGGTGTCGATCACGGTGAGCTCGGACATCGACGGCTTGCGGTCGCCGACGAAGCGCGAGAGGGCGTGGGTGACGACGATGGAGGCGCCGTCGGGCGAGCGGGCGAGGGACCAGGGCGAGCGCGAGGCGCTCAGGCGCGTGATCTCCTTGAGGGAGGTGGTGTCGATGACGGAGATGTTGTCGATCGAGGTGTTGAGGACGTAGAGGCGCCTGCCCTGCTGGTCGACGATCACGCCGTGCGGCTCGTCGCCGACGGGCAACGTCGAGGCGACCTTGTGCGTGGCCACATCGACGACGGAGACGGAGTCGTCGAGGCGGTTGGAGACGAAGGCGCGATGGCCGTCGGGAGTGAAGGCGATGTCGTTGGGCTGGCCGCCGACGGGGATCTCGAGCGTCTTCTTGCGCGAGGCGGTGTCGATCACGACGACGGAGGCGGAGGCCTCGCAGGCGACCCAGAGTTCGCGGCCGTCGGGCGTGAGGGTGAGATTGAGCGGGTTCTTGTAGGCGAGCTCGGCCGCGGCGGCGGTGGGCGCCGGTGCGGGCTCAGCGGAGACGGCCGGCGCGGCGGGCGGCGGGCTCACGGGCTGGCCCGGCTTCGGGGTGGGGTGCGCGATGGCGTCCCAGGCGGCGTCGAGGTCGAAGGGCTTCCGTTTGAGGACGGCGTCGTGGGAGCCCTTGGGACGATGGCAGGTGCGGCAGTCCTCCTTGCTCATCATCTTGAGACCGGAGTTACGCGCCTTCTTGGGGTCGCTCATGACCGCGACCGAGGCGTACTCGCTGCCGGCCCCGTGACAGGCTTCGCATTGCAGGCCGTCCTCGAGTCGGAACTCGGGCATTTTTTCCCACTCCTCCGCCTCCGAGGCGGTGGCGTGGCAACCGAGGCACATGCGCAGCTTGTACGGGTCGCCGACCAAGCCGCTGAGGCGAACGATCTCCTTCGATTCGGGCTTGGCGAGCGAGGCGTAGGCCTTGGCGTGGGCGGTGAGCTTCCACTTGGCGAACTGGTGGCCGGTCTCCGGGCCGTCGTGACAGGACGCGCAGGCTTGGACACCGATGTAGAGCGGGTCCTTGGCGGGTTTCTTGTAATATTCCTCGGCGCGGAGGAGCGGGGCGGCAGCCAGGACGAGGGCCAGGGCCGAAACGGGTGTTGCGTGGCGGATCATGTTGCGGGGCCGGAGAGGTTATTTGGCGGGAGCGGCCGTGACCTTGAGAATCTGGTTCGCCTTCACGTCGGTGAGGACCTGCTTGGTGCCGTCGGGCCAGGTGATCTCGACGGACGCGGCGGTGTCGGCGGCGCCGAGGCCGAAATTCGGCCGCGGGTCGTTGGAGACGAGGTAGCCGTTCACGCCAAGGACGGGCTGGACCATCGTGCGGCCCTCGGCCTTGACGGTGACGGTGGCGCCCAGGGCAACCATGCCGGTGTCGGCGCGGAGGGGGACGACGGTGAGCCAGCGGTGGCTGTGCGGGCTGTCGTTGCGCAGCAGGCGGGGCTGGCTCTCGATGACGTTCATGAGGATGTCGAGGTCGCCGTCGTTGTCGAAATCGATGCAGGCGGCGCCGCGGCCGACGAACTTCTGGGCGAAGAAGTCGCCGGACTTGCCGCTCATGTCGATGAAGTGCCCCTGGCCGTCGTTGCGGGCGAGGGTGGCTTCCTCGATGTAGAGATGGTGGGCGTCGCCGTTGGCGATGAAGAGGTCGACGAAGCCGTCGTGGTCGTAGTCGTTGAGCAGGCCGCCCCAGCCGATGTACTGGCCGCAGAGGAGCGCGACGCCCGACTGCGCGGTGACGTCGGTGAAGAAGCCCTGCTTGGTCTGGAGCATGAGCGAGCTGTAGCCCATGTCGGGCACGAGGATGTCGAGCAGGCCGTTGCGATCGACATCGGCCACGTAGGGGCCCATCGAAGACACGCCCTGGCCGCCCTCGCCGAAGGCGGTGCCGGTCTCGACGCCCATGTCGGTGAAGTGGCCTTTGCCGTCGTTGATCCAGAGGTTGTTGGCCATGGCGTCGTTGGTGACGTAGAGGTCGGTGTCGCCATCGGCGTCGATGTCGACCGCGACCGCGCCCATGCCGCGGCCGGTGGGCTCCCAGAGACCGGTTTCCTTGGTCACGTCGGTGAAGGTGCCGTCGCCGTTGTTGCGGAAGAGCTGGTCGGGCTGGCCCGGGTAGGAGAGCGGGCCGGGGAAGCCGTCGGCCTTGTAGTAGGCGCCGGTGCGCTGGAACTCGCCCTTGTCGTACTCGAGGTAGTGGACGACGAAGAGGTCGAGGCGGCCGTCGCCGTTGTAGTCGATCCACGGAGCCGAGAGGGCCCAGCCGGGGCTGGCCACGCCGGCCTGTTCGGTGATGTCGGTGAAGGTGCCGTCGCCGTTGTTGCGGTAGAGCTGGCTGTGGCCGTAGTTGCAGACGTAGAGGTCGAGGTCGCCGTCGTTGTCGAAATCGGCGGCGGAGGCGGCCATGCCGTAGCCGTCGGCCAGACCGCCGACGCCGGCCTTGGCGGTGACGTCGGTGAAGGTGCCGTCGCCGTTGTTGCGGTAGAGGGCGTTCTGGAGCTTGCCCTTCAGCGAGCGGCCGCGGTTGTCGCTGATATCCGGATGCCAGCGACCGTTGACGAAGTAGATGTCCTGGAAGCCGTCCTTGTCGTAGTCGAAGACGCAGCAGCCGGGGCCGGTGGCCTCGACGATGTTGGTCATGTCGAGGTCGCCGACGTTGTGCTTGAAGGTGAGGCCGGCGGCGTCGGTGATGTCGGTGAAGGTGGGCCAGACGGTGTCGGCGGCGGCCGGCAGCGCGGCGGCGAGCAGCAGGGCGGCCAGAGTCGGGTGGGGCGAGGTTTTCATTTCGACGGGGTCGCGGGGGTGGAGTCGGTGGTGGCGGCGGGCGCATCGAACTGCGCGCCGAGGTCGATCCAAAGCAGGACGGTCTTGAGCTCCTCGGCGCCGAGCTGGGGCACTTCGCCGGTCTGCGGGTTGGGGCGGTGCTTCACCTTCGCGTTCATGGCCTTGGCGGACGGGTCCCACGGGCGGGAGGTGTTCTCCCCGAGCAGGACCCACGCGAGGCGGCTGGTGCGGGCGCGGCCGGCGTCGACGTACTTGCCCACGGCCGGGCCGATATCGGCCGGGCGCACGGTGTTGGTGGCGGGCGCGGTGAGGGTCTCGAACGCCTTGCGGAGATCGGACTCGCTCGGGACGGCGGCGGAGAGCGGCAGGCTCATCGGCGCCATCACGCTGCCGTGGCACTGGGCGGTGGCGCAGGACTTCTGGAGGATCGGCACGACATCGCGCAGGAAGGTGACGCTGCGGCGCTGCTCGGGCGGTGTGAGCACCTGGTTCGGAAGGCGGCGGAGTGCCTGGACGTACTCGTTCTCCGGAACGAGCTCGGGGTCCTCGTGGCAGCCGATGCAACCGCGGTTCTCCTTCGGCTTCAGCCAGACCCAGCCGCAGGTGCCAAGCGCGAGACCGCGCTCGTCGAGGGTCTGGAGGAGCAGGGGGGTGTCGGCGGGCAGGACGACGTTGAACGAACCGTCGGACTCGACCGGCGCCTCGCCGACGACGCGGCGCGGCACGAGGCCGTTGGTGGCGGTGCCGGACTGGGCCGCGATTCCCTCCAGAAAACGGATGCGCTTCACCCCGCCCGGCTTGAGGCCGCCGGCGCGGGCGGCGTCGGTGGTGTAGCAGTTCAGGCCGTAGAGCGCCGCGGCAGTGTCGGCGGCCGTGACGACGGTCGAGTGGCCGTCGGGCTGCTTGCGCGGGGCGAGGAGGGTGGCCTGCACGTCGTGGAACTTCGGATCGTCGAAGACCGGTTCGCCGCGGCCGGAATCGGCGTCGAAGCGGACGACCGCGCAGGAGCCCGCGCCGGTCGCGGGGCGGCGGGAGACGAGGAGTTGGTTGCCGCGCAGCGGGGCGGGGTGGAGGTAGCGGACGGCGGCGTCGGTGGTGAGCGGCCGGTAGGTGACGTGCGGGCGACGTTGCTCGACGGCGGCGAGCTGGCCGGAGCCGTCGGCGGCGGGCTCGGCGGATTCGACGAAAACCACCAGACCCTGTTCGGTGGCGCAGGGCATGTGCTGAAAACGGGCGCCGCGCTCGGCGCCGTAGAGCTCGTTGTCGGCGCCCTCGATGTGGACGGCGAAGAGGCTCGTCCGGCGCACGGTGTCACCCGCCTCGTACGCGCCGCGCTCGGTGGAGTAGAGCACGCGACCGTCGGCGGTCTGGAACGGATCGAGGTTGTTGGCGTGGTTGAAGGTGAGACGGCGGACCTCGCCGCCCTCGAGCTTGATGTTGTAGAGGTTCCAGGGACCGGCGGCGCCGTTGGCACCGATCTCGCGGGCGACGAAGACGGTCGTGAACCACGGCTTCGGCGAATCGAGGGTGAAGAGCGTGGAGACGTGGATGGCGTTGCGCGCCTCGAGGTTCTCCGGGGTGACCGGGCGGAGGTTCTTGCCGTCGACGCCGATCTCCCAGATGCGCCAGCGGTCGCCGGCGGCCTTGCGTCCGGAGAATAGGATACGCTGGCCGTCGAAGGAGACGTTGGGGTCGCAGGCGGAGTCGAACCCTTCGGAGAGCACGCGGGTCTGGCCGTCGGGGGCGACCACCACGATCCGGGCGCCGGCGAACCAATCGGCGCGGGCGAGGCCGGCGGCGGGGACCGTCTGCGCGACGGGCACCTGAGTGAGCACGAGCGGCTGGTCGAGGCCGGTTTTGGGGGCGGCGATGGCGCCGAGGGCGGCGAAGGTGAATGCGGCGAGGCCACCGAGGAGAGCGCGACCGTTCTGGACGGCCTGGCGGCGGGAGCGGGCGGGTTGCGGGTGCACGTGTTGCGCGGTGGGATTGACGCAGGGTTGCGGGGGCATCGGGGGATTTTGGAAAATAGAAGAACCCGAAGGCTAGAAGAATTCGGGGGATTACTGATCTTCATCAAGGCTTCCGCGGGGAGGCGCGACAGGCCCCGCGGAACACCGTTGCCAGCGCCGATCAGCGCGCCGATTCCTGAAGGCGAATCGTGGCGGCATTCGGGGCGGCGACCTCGTGGGTGGTCGTGGTGCCCGAAGGCCAGCGGACGTGCAGGCGCCGGAGCGGATTCTGCCGGGATGAGCCGAAGAACAGCGCCGCGGTCGACTGGCTGGCATAGCCGGAGCCCGCGTTGATCTCGCCGGAGGTCGAGGTGCCATCGGCGTACTCGGCGGTGACGCGGGCGCCGAGGGCGGTCGGATTGCCGGGCGTGGCGCCGGCGAGGACGACGCGCACCGAGTGCCGGCCGGCGACGCCGCGATTGCGGAAGGCGAGAGTGGAGTCGTTGTTGCGGGAAACGAGGAAGTCGGGCCAGCCGTCCTCGTCGAGGTCGAGCACGGCGAGCGCCTTGGCGTCGCCCGGGACGACGAGCCCGCTCGCGTCCGGCGCCACCGGAGTGAAACCGCCGCGGCCGTCGCCGCGGAGCAACTGGCTCACGCCGCCGTCGAAGCGGCCATAGTAGGGAGCGGGTGCGGCGGTGTTGTGGAGGACGTAGAGGTCGGTTCGGCCGTCGCCGTCGAAGTCCCCGGCGGCGAGGCCGTTGGCGGGAGCGAGCTGCGCCTCATGCGGCCACGGGACGAACTGGTAGCGGCCGTCGGGCTGGCTGAGGAAGACACCGCTGCGCAGCTCGGAGGCGGCGAGCTTCCTCGCGGCGGCGAGGCGGTCGGCGCCCACGAGATCGGAGAGCGAGGCGCGGGCGTAGTCGTTGCTGCCGCGGAACCGTTTCAGGATGCTCGGAATGGCCGCGCCGAGTTCGGAGCGCGTGCGCCGCGGGTAGAGCGTGTCGCTCTCGTAGTAGGCTTCGACGAGCTCGGTCGCGCCGCGGCCGACGAAGTCGCCCACGAAGAGCAGCGCGGGGTGCTCGGTGGAGGCGTGGTACGGCGTGTTCAGGCCGAGATTGCCGAGCGCGTAGTCGGGCCGGCCGTCGCCGTTGAAGTCGGCGGTGGCGAGCGAGCGCCACCAGCCCGTGCCGGCGGCGGCGAAGCCGAGCTGCTCGGTCCAGTCGGTGAAGCCTTTGCCGGCCTCGTTGCGGAAACAGCGCACGTTGCCCCACTCGAGCGTGAGCAGCAGATCCGGCCAGCCGTCGGCGTCGACGTCGCTCCAGAGCGCGGCGGTGACCAGCCCGACGGCGCCCAGGGCGGGCGCGAGTTCGGCGGTGACATCGGCGAACGTGCCGCCGCGGTTGGCGAGCAGGGCGCTGCGCGGCGCGGTCGGGTATTGGCCGGGGACGACGCGGCCGCCGAGGAAGACGTCGAACCGGCCGTCGCGGTCGAAGTCGGCGGCGCAGAGCGCGCCGGCGCTGAGCGGCAGCTCGGGGAGCGCACCGGCCGGGGCG
>JAEXPL010000308.1 GCA_023446865.1 Verrucomicrobiota bacterium
GTTCCGCACCTCGTACAAGAACGCCCGCAGCGAGGGCCGCGCCGAGGTCGACGACATCCTCGGGTTCTACACCAACCTGCCCGCCGAGCAGGCGCCGGGCGTGGCCGCGCTGCGCCGCGACCTCGCCGAGGCGTTCGCCCGGCTCCAGCGCGAGGGTCGCGACCGGCTGACGGTCGAGGAGGTCGACCGCCTGACCGTGCGGAATCCGCATTTCTGGCACGCCTGGTTCGAGTTCGATCCGCGCGACTCGAGCCTGCTCATGCTGCACGCCAGCCTGCTGCTCGAGGCCGGCGAGATCTTCCGCTCGTCGATGGTGCTCACCGTGGGCGCGCAGGCGCTGCCGCTGAACCTCCAGGAGCGCGTCTTCTGGTTCACCCAGCAGGCGCGCACCCATTGGGCGGCCTTCCGCCGGCTCGACCAGCTCCGCGAGCTCGAGAAGGCGTGGGGCGACAGCCGCCGCGCCCGCGAGGCCGGCCTGGCGAAGATCGTGCGCGAGTGGCCGGCCGACGGTTTCGCGCTCGAGGCGCTCCTGCAGAGCCGCGCCGGTTTCAAGCCCGGCTCCCTCCCCGGCGACGACAACGCGCCGATCCCGCTCGGCCCGGCCGTGCGGGCCCATGTCGCCAAGGAGTTGGCACAACTGGGGCGGGTCAATCCCGTCGCCGCCGTCCGCTACGCCGAGGACCGCGAGGCCGCGGCCGAGTTCGGCCGGCTGTGGACGCTGCTGGTCGACGAGGACCGTGCGCTCGAGCAGCGCGAGCTGGTGCGGTTTGCCGCGCAGGCCCGGCAGCTCGGGGTGGGGGAGTTGGCGATGGTCGCGGGCCGGGCGGTGGCTGCCCGCCGCGGTTTCCTGGCGCCGGCCGATCTTGAATTTATGCGCACCACGTTGCCGCTGGTCCTGCCGGTGGCCGAGGCGCAGGCGGTGCTCGCGCGGGTTGAGAACGGACCGATGCCGTCCTTCATGCTCACCCGGCCGCAGGAACGTCCCGAGGACGTCCTGACTGGGATGGATCCGGCGATCCATCCGCTGCTGGCCGACCACGCGGTGCGGGAGTTTGCCCGCGAATCGCTCTGGATCCAGGCGGCGGGCGACAACAAGGCGCTGCGCGCGCAGCACCTGCACATCCGTGCGATCGGCAGCAGCAACGCTGGACGGTTCGCCGCCGCGCTCACCGACATCGACGAGGCGCTCAAGCTCCAGCCGAAGGCTGTGGCGTGGGCGATCGACCGGGCGACGATTCTCTCCAAGCTCGGTCGCACGGCGGAGGCGGAGACGCTGTTCGGCGAGGTGGCCAAGGTGGCTCCGAAAGATGACTACCTGCGCTCCGCTCTCGCGGGCTTCCGTTACGGCGAAGGCGCGATGACCGAGGCCGAGGCGCTCTTCCGCGCCGCCCCGTCCGAGAGCCCCAACCGGGCGTACGAGGTGATCTTCGGCTATCTCGCCGGCTTGCGCCGTGGCGCGCCCGACCGTGCGTGGCTCACGCAGCACCGGCTCGCCGTCGGGCAGGCGTGGCCGGCCGCGATCCACGCCTATCTTCTCGGCGAGATCGACCGCGCCGCGCTCCTGAAGGCCGCGCGCGATCCCTACGACCTGCGCACGACCGAGCAGCAATGCGAGGCGTATTTCGCCCTCGGCCAGGCGGCCCTCGCCGCCGGCGACAAGGAAACCGCCCGCCGTGAATTGGAGAACTGCGTGCAGTCCGGCATCGTCGGTTTCATCGAGTACGGACTCGCCCGCCGCGACCTCGAGCGCCTGCGCCCGGCGGCCCAACTCGCGCCGGCCGCACCGGTGCCGGCTAATCCCGCTCCGGACGTACAGTCCTCCTCCGGCGGCGGCAAGTCCGGCTCTGCGGACGGCGATGAGGCGGCGGGTTGATCGGGACCTCGATCATCGGGACACGTCCGCAGGTGGACTGGAGGCGCGAGGAGGCGGGCGCGTTTGGCGCCTTGCAGTTGGTGGCCGAAGGCTTCCGTTGGGCGCGGGCGCATCCGCGGTGGCATTGCTGCAGTCTGGGGAGTCCTTGACAGGCGCAATAGGGTGTTTCATTCAATTTGCGCCTCAGGTTGGACTTGATCGCCCCCTCACGAGAACTCATGGGCGACTGCTGGTCTCGGCCGCAAACACCTACTTATGAAATTCGGAAAACTCACCCTTCTCGTCGGCGCGCTTCTCGGAGCGGCCGTCTCGCTCCGCGCCCAGCTCATCACCGCCGACTTCCGCACGGAATCGGATCTGCCGAACGTCACTTGGAAGGTCCCCTATCCCTTGGTCTATGAGAACCTCGGCGTGTCCGTCGGCCCAGGCTTCGAGTTGACGGGCGCGAACTTCGTCTCGAATCCGAGCGACTGGTTTGGCGGTGTGGTCCACCTCGACTGGGACCCGACCAGCAACCTTCTCACCCTTGTGTCGCAGGATACGTTGGATTTCCAGACGTTCCTGGCCAAGATCGATAACATTAGCGGAGCGACCATTGTTGGTTTCTCGCTGGTGAGCAATAATCTCACTCAGGATGGCATTGTTCCCTCACTTTCCTTCACCGGCACTAGTCTCTCTATCCTGTACGATAGCCGTTCGAGTGAGCAGGGTTATTTTAACTTCAGCGGCAACACCGCCACGTTCCAGATTGTGACTTCGGCCGGTTCCGCCGTTCCCGAGCCGTCGACCTATGGTCTTCTCGGCGCCGGCGTGCTCGTCGGCCTCGCCTTCTGGCGTCGCCGGGCCGCGCGTCGCTGAGCGGCCTTCTCTTTTCAAGGCGCCTCCCGAGCGGGAGGCGCCTTTTTGTTTTCGGACATCGGCGGCCGACGGCGCACCGCGGGTTTCGGGGACGGCTGCCGGCGGTGTCGGAATTCGCAGTTGAAATTTCCGCGGCGCGGGCCTTCCCTCCGCGCACCTCGTTTAGGTGAACCCAGGGCGCTGGGTTGAGATCGCGACACGCTCCGTCGCTCAAGCCTTCGAACCTGATGCGTCTTGCCACGCCGTAGGGAAAACAGGACTCGGGCCCGGCCCGAGGACACTGGTTCCCGCGTTGGGGCGGGACGGATTGCCAACCCTCCGCTACCATGTCCTCGTCCACCGCCGCTACCGCCACCTCCGGGCACACCGTCTTTCCGGGCTCCCGTCGCGTCTATCTTCAAGGTTCGCGCCCCGACCTGCGCGTGCCGATGCGCGAAATCACGCTCACGCCGACGCGCCAGCCCAACGGCACCGAGGTGCCCAACGACCCTGTCCGCGTCTACGACACCGCTGGCGCGTGGGGCGACCCGGCGTTCCATGGCGACGCCACCAAGGGCGTGCCGGCCCTGCGCGCCGTGTGGATCGCCGAGCGTGGCGACACCGTCGCCATCGCCGGCCGCGCGGTGCAGCCGCTCGACGACGGCTACCTTTCCGCCAAGCACCGCGAGCAGGCCGAGCGCGACGGGAAGCGCAACCCGCTCAAGCCCTTCGACCGTGCCGACCGCGCCACGTTGCGCGCCAAGCCGGGCGCCTGCGTCACGCAGATGCACTATGCGCGCCGCGGCATCATCACGCCGGAGATGGAGTTCGTCGCCATCCGCGAGAACATGCGCCTGCAGAGCGCACGCGAGCTGCTGGAGATGACCGAGCAGGGCCCGCGCAATTCGCTTTTCCGCCAGCACGTCGGCCAGAACTTCGGCGCGTCGATTCCGCGCGAGATCACCCCGGAGTTTGTCCGCAGCGAGGTCGCCCGCGGACGCGCGATCATCCCGGCCAACATCAACCATCCCGAGGCGGAGCCGATGGCCATCGGCCGCAACTTCCTCGTGAAGATCAACACCAACATCGCCAACAGCGCCGTCGCCTCCTCGATCGACGAGGAGGTCGAGAAGATGCGCTGGTCGGTGAAGTGGGGCGGCGACACGCTCATGGATCTCTCCACGGGCAAGAACATCCACCAGACCCGCGAGTGGATC
>JAEXPL010000337.1 GCA_023446865.1 Verrucomicrobiota bacterium
CACCCCCCCCGCTATTTTTCCCCCCCCCGCGGGTTTGTTAAAAGGGTCGGCCCGTTGAAGTTCCGCATTCTATGGCACCCGGAATGCGGCGGCAGGAAGGTGCCTCGCGGTGATGATTCGGGCTGGTGTCGGGAGCCGGACGACGGGAGACCGATCGTTGCGCGCACCGTCACCTCGAAACAGCCACCTGGTCGCCTCGCTCTTCTCTCGTCCCTCGACCCTCGTCGCTCGACGGAGTCCTCGCCGCTCAGCCGACGAGCAGCTTCACCCCCGCGGCCAACGTGAGCCCGACCGCGATCAGCTCGAACCGTTTCTGGTCGAGCCGGCCCACCACCCATCGGCCGACCAGCGCGCCCAGCACCACGAGCGGCACCAGCACGGCGTTGGTCGCAAGACTGCTCGGGTTCACCAGCCCGAGCTGCACCATGAACGGCACCTTCACCAGGTTGAGGATGCAGAAGAACCACGCCGATGTGCCCAAAAACTGGAGCTTCGGCAGGCGCATCGCGAGCAGGTAGACGATCATCACGGGACCGGCGGCGTTGGCCACGAGCGTCGTGAAACCCGCCAGCAGGCCGGCCAGCGGTGCGAGCCAATCCGGTGGCGCCTGTTTCCGCTCCGTCCCCCCTGTCGCCCGCCGCCGCGACTCGAGATGCGCGGCCATCATCGCCACGACCAGCGCACCGATCAGGAGCCGCGCTTGCGCGTCGTCCAGCCGGCCGAGCGTGAACCAGCCCACCAGCAATCCGGCCGCCGTCCACGGCATGAGCCGCCACAACTGGCTCCAGTCGGCGTGCCGGTGAAACAGCCGCAGGCCGACCAGATCGCCGGCGATGAGCAGCGGAAGCACGAAACCGCTCGCGGCTTTCGCGGGCAGCACGTTGGCCGCCACCGCCGCCACCAGAATCCCGAGACCGGCCACCCCGCCCTTCGACAGGCCGACCAGCAAGGCCGCCAGCGCCAGCCCCGCCCATTGCCCTGTGGAGAGATCCATCATCGGTCCTCCTCCGCAGGGATGATTCGGTCGAGCAACGAGAGTCGAGCGACGAGCGCCCACGCCTTCGCCGCTGGTCGCAACACCCATCCTGGGGCCAGCCCGCTCGCTGGCGGTCCGTCCCTCGTCCCTCGACCTTCGACTCTCGTCTGCATGGTCACACCTCAGCAGTAAACGCGCCGCGCTCCACCCGGAATACCCGGCAGCCCGCAGGCACCCCGGCGGGCACCGCGGTCCCGGTCGCCAGCACCTGCGTGCCCGGTTCGATCGCCGACCAGAAACGCTGCCGGCGTCCCTCGTCGAGTTCGCCGAGCACGTCGTCGGCCAGCACCACCGGGCGCACGCCGGAACGCTCCCGGAAATACCCGAGCTGCGCCAACCGCAGCGCCAGCACCAGGCTGCGCTGCTGGCCCTCCGAGCCGAAATCGCGGCTCGAACGCCCGTCGAGCGTGAGGTCGATGTCGTCGCGGTGCGGCCCGCGCGAAGTCGATTTCAGGATGAGATCACGCTCGCGGTTCGCCGCGAACAGCTCCGCCAACGCCGCCTCGTCGCCCTCGGCCACATCGGATTCGTAGACCAGCGCGGCAGTTTCCTGGCTTGGTGCGATCGCGGCATAACCCGCACTGAGTCGCTCGCCCAGCGCGGCGACTCCCGCGACGCGTGCCCGGACTACGGCGACACCGGCGGCCGCGAGCGGCTGCTCGAACGCCGCCAACTGCGCCGCATCGGCCCGCTCCTTGAGCAAACGGTTCCGGCCGTCGAGCGCACGGTGGTAGCGCTGCAGCACGTCGAGATACGCGCCGTCCATCGCCGCGAGCACGAGGTCGAGCCAGCGGCGCCGCGCCGCCGGGCTGCCGCGGACGAGCTGGTTGTCCTGCGAGGAAAAGAGCACGGTCGGGAACCGCCCGAGGAACTCGGCGAACCGGACGACCGGGCTGCCGTCGACGGCCACCTCCTTGCCGTCGGGCCGCAGGCGGATCGTCACCGTCGTCACGCCGTCGCGCTCGTGCTCGAGGTCGAACCGCAGCGCCGCCTCGGGCTGGCCGTGCGCGATGAGCAGGCGGTTGTCGCCCTGGCGGAACGAACGCAGCGCCGTGAGCAGGCCGGCCGCCTCGAGCAGATTGGTCTTCCCCTGGGCGTTCGCGCCGACGAACACCGCCCCCGCCTCGGGCAGCGCCAGCTCCGCCCAAGCGATGTTGCGGAAGTGCTGGAGGGCGAGGCCGCGGAGATGCATGGACCGCGATTGGACCCGCCGCCCCGCCGCCACGCAAGCCGGCGCTGACAACCGCGTACGCTGGCTCGACACCGAGCCGTTTGTCGGGTCGTCTCCTGTCCCCTCCTCCCTCGATGAGCCAAGCCCCCACCTCCCGCTCCGCCGGCCAGATGATCGGCGACTACTTCCGCGACTTCGGCGTGCTCCGCGAAACACGTCTCGAGTTCTGGGGTATCCAGATCGTCAACCTCCTGGACTGCACCTTCTACTTCGCGATGTTGACCATCGCCTCGCTCTTCCTCTCCCAAGACCTGGGGATGAGCGACAAGAACGCGGGCTACACGATCGCGGTTTTCACCTCGGCCACGACGATCCTGCTGACCTTCTCGGGCCTTGTCACCGACTGGCTCGGCATCCGCAAATCGCTCCGGTTCTCCATGCTGGCGATGCTCCTGCTGCGCGGCGGCGTCCTCGCGGTCGGGCTCATGCCGGGGCTGCCGCACCGCGGACTGATCGCCGCCGTGCTGCTGGTCCTGATGGCGCCGTTCATGGCGGCGATCCAGACCATCTTCCAGTCGGCCACCCAGCGTTACACCACCAAGCGCTCCCGCAGCGCGGGCTTCAACCTCTGGTATCTCTTCATGAACATCGGTGCCGCCGCCGGTGGCGCCTCCATCGACATCGTCCGCCTCCAGCTCAAGGTCGCCAACGTCCTCATCTTGACGATGGGCGTCGTGCTCGCCGCGCTGTGCTGGATCGTCGCCGAGTTCATGGTCCGCCGCGATGACCAGCTCCACGGCACCGATGAGGCCCCGGAGGCCGCGCAGGAACAGCCGGTCCGCAAGCGCCCGCTGGAGATCGCCAAGGACGTCATTCACGAACCCGCCTTTTTCCGCCTGATCGTCCTCATCGCCCTCGTGCTCGGCGTGCGCGCGGTCTATGCCTACCTCTATCTGCTGATGCCGAAGTACTGGGAACGCACCATCGGGCCGGATGCGGCCATCGGCGTGCTCAACATGATCAACCCGATCGGTATCGTGCTCGGCCTGATCCTGTTCATCCCGCTCGCGAACAAATTCCGCGTTTTCAGCATGCTCGTGTACGGTTCGATGATCTCCGCCCTGGCGCTCTTCCCGATGGCTCTGCCCTGGCAATGGTACGGCATGGGCATCGCACAGGCGCACTACGCGATGGCGATCCTCTGCATGGTTCTGGTGACCATCGGCGAGGTGCTCTGGTCGCCGAAGCTCTACGAGTACACCGCCGCGATCGCGCCCAAGGGCCAGGAAGGCACCTACCTCGGGCTTTCGATGATTCCGTGGTTCGCCGCCAAGACCGTCGTGAGCGCTCTCTCCGGTCACTTCCTTGAGCGTTGGTCGCCCGACAAGGTCACCGTCGACGGCGCCACGATGCCGCTGCAGCAAGCCTTGATCGAGAACCGCCTGCCGTACCTCCAGACCCCCTCGGCCATGTGGCTGTGGCTGGGCCTCTACGCGCTGGGCGGCTGTTTCATCGCGCTGCTACTGCGCAACTGGCTGACCAAGGGCGCCAAGGTCTAGCCCGGGCGTTTCCCCCACCCGAGGGGAAGGGCGTTCGCCTTTCCCCTTAACCGCCATCGGTTTGGGCCGTTACACTAGGCAGGCCGCTCCCACCGTGCCCTCGCCACTCGCCAACCAGACCGTCGCCCGCATCCAACAAGCGCTCCGTTCCAACGAAGCGGCGAGCCTGCCTGAGGTCATCAAGCTCATCGAGGAGCTCTCCCACCGCGCGTTCTCCATCTCCGTCCAGGAACTCGCCGACCTCATCAGCCGCGACACCATGGTCACCGCCAAGGAGATCCAGGCTGCGAATACATTCGGCTACAACCCGTTCGGCCAGAACGTCACCACCGTTACGCAGGCCATCCAGGTCGTCGGCTTCAACAAGATCCGCAACCTCGCCCTCTCGATGCTCCTCATCGAGAAGGCGCTCCATGGCGGCCAGCCCGAGGCCCTCCGCGAATCCGCCGCGCTCGCCCTCTGCAGCGGCCTCTTCGCGCAGGCGCTCACCACCATCCACCCCGAGCAGGACTCCGAACAGGCCTTTGTCTTCGCCTGCCTCCGCCACTACGGCCGCTTGCTGCTGACGACCTTCCTCGTCGACGATTTCCGCCAAGTCCACCAGCGCCCCGTCGACGAAAGCGAGGCCGACGCCTGCCGCCGCGTCTTCGGCCTCACCCCGCTGGAGCTCACCCACCGGCTCTTCGAGGACTCACGGCTGCCACGCACCATCCTGCGCTGCCTCCAGGACGTACCCGCCAACCAGCTCACGCAAGCGTCCGCCTCGCCCGAGGAGCGCCTCACCGCCATCACCCACTTCGCCGCCCAACTCGGCGAAGTCGTCGTCTCATCCCGCATCGGCGCGGCCGGCTTTGCCGACGAGGCCGAGAAGATCCGTCGCCTGTTCGGCCAGAAGCTCGAGCTCACGCAGGATGCGATCGGCATTCTGATGAAGGTGGTCGATCAGAACCTGCGCAGTTTCACCCGCACCTACGGCGCGAAGGCCGTCGCCGCCGGTGTGATCCAGCGCATCTCCGAACGCGCGCTCCAGAGCGAGCCGCTCCCGGTCTTTCCCGATTCGCCGCTGGCGTCCGCCGCCGCGCCCGAGCCGGCGTCTTCCTCGGTCGTCCCGCCAGCCCCGCTGGCCCCCACCGGCCCCGATGGTGTCGCGATCCTCACCGAGTGTCTGATCCAGCTCACCGAGCTCACCACCGCCGCCGTCATCGACTTACCGGCGATGGACCTCGCCGCGCTCTCCGCCATCCGCCGTGCCCTCGATCTGCGGGACTGCGTCCTGTTTCTGCGCGAGAGTTCCGGCCCGACCTATTCCGCGCAATCGGGCCACGGCGCCCTCCTCGACCTCGTGCGCGGCCGTCCCGTGATCAGCACCGAGCGTCGTGATGTCTTCAGCATCAGCCTCACCCGCCGCGAGGATGTCCTGATCCGCGACACCGCGGACCCCAAGATTCGCCCGTTCCTCCCCGACTGGCTCTTCGGTGCTGGCACGATCACCGGCTTCATCCTGCTCCCACTGGTCAACAACACCGGAGCCATTGCGCTCGTGGTCGGGACCCGAGGCGGTCCTCCGGCACTCCAGCCAACGGTCCGCGAGCTGCAATTGCTCAAGGCCCTTCGCCAGCACCTCGTCGCCGCCCGCCGCCTCGCTGGCGTGAGAAGCTGAGTCACTCGCGCCGCGCGAACACCGTTCGCCCCAGCGTCGTGAAAGTGGCGGAGAGGGTGGGATTCGAACCCACGGTGCCTTGCGACACTCCGCATTTCGAGTGCGGTGCGATAGACCACTCTGCCACCTCTCCGTGTGCGAGCGCGGGAAGTTGGGGAATGCTCCGCCAAAACGAAAGCCGAAAGTTTCACCTCTCGCACACCGCGTCCCGCACCCACCGTCCACCGGTGCGCGGCGTGCCTGCCGTCATGGGACGGTGGGCATCCGGCCCGCCGCATACGCCGCTCGCCCCGCCTCCTGCATTGACCGGCAGAGGAGTCGGCGATTTCATCCCGCCTCATGGATAATTCGCCCGCCCGCACCGGAGTGAAATACAAGCGTGTCGTCCTCAAGCTCAGCGGAGAGGTCCTCCGCGGCAAGAAGGCCGGCGGTGACCCGATCGACGCCGACGTGCTCGAACAGATCTGCCGCCAGGTGAAGGAGGTCCACGAGATGGGCGTCCAAGTCTGCGTCGTCATCGGCGGCGGCAACATCTTCCGCGGCCTCCAGGGTGAGAAGCGCGGCGTCGACCGCACCACCGGCGACTACATGGGCATGCTCGCCACCGTCATCAACGGCCTGGCCATCATGGATTGCCTCGAGGGCTTGGGCGTGAAGGTTCGCGTCCAGAGTTCCATTCCAATGAACCAGGTCGCCGAGCCGTTCATCCTCCGCCGCGCCACCCGCCACCTCGAGAAGGGCCGCGTGGTCGTCTTCGTCGCCGGCACCGGCAACCCCTACTTCTCCACCGACACCTCCGCCGCCCTGCGCGCCAGCGAGGTCGGGGCCGACATCGTGATGAAGGCCACCAAGGTCGACGGTATCTACGACAAGGATCCGATGAAGTTCCCCGACGCCGTGCGCTACGAGGAGATCAAGTACGTCGACGCCCTGCGCCAGCGCCTCAACGTCATGGACGCCACCGCATTCTCCCTCTGTCAGGAGAACAACATCCCGATCCTCGTGTTCAACCTCAACGACGCCGGCGCCATCCGCCGCGCGCTCATGGGCGAGAAGGTCGGCACCCTCGTCCACGCGTAAGGCGGGCGCCCCCCGGCCCACACCGCCGCGCCCTCGCTCGACACTCGACCCTCATCCCTCGACTTCCGTCCCCCTCGCCTCTCGGCTCAAGCCTCTAGCCCCTAACCTCATCCGTTTATGGCCGATCACCCGCTCACCAAAGACTGCATCGCCAAGATGCAGAAGAACCTCGATCACACCGTCCACGAACTCGGCGGCATCAACACCGGCAAGGCCAGCCCCGCCATGGTCGAGGGCATCATGGTCGAGGCCTATGGCAGCTCCATGCGTCTGAAAGAGTGCGCCGCCATCCACACGCCGGACCCGCGCATGATCTCCGTCCAGCCTTGGGACAAGTCGCTGCTCAAGCCCATCGAGAAGGCCATCCAAATGGCCAACATCGGCATCAACCCCGTCGTCGACGGGCCCTGCGTCCGCCTGCCGCTCCCCGAGATGAGCAAGGAACGCCGCCAGGACCTCACCAAGGTCGCGCACCGCCTCGCCGAAGAAGGCCGCGTCGCCATCCGCAACACCCGCCGCGACGGCGTCGAAGCCGTCAAGAAGGCGCTCAAGGACGGCAAGGTCTCCGAAGACGACGCCAAGAAGCTCGAGAAGGACATCCAGACCCACACCGACGCCCTCATTAAACAGATCGGTGACCACCTCGCCAAGAAGGAGCAGGAACTGCTGAAGGTCTGAGCGCCTCCAGCACCTCGCCTTCAAACTCGCTCGGGCCCGACCTTGGTCGGGCCTTTTCAATTTCTCGCCCGATCTTTTCCGTCTTCCGCCTACAGCGACCTTCCGTCTACCTTCCCCGACTGCGCCTCCATGCCTCTCTCCCACCTCTCCCGTCCGCCGCGTCGCGTCGTCGTCAAGCTCGGCACCGGTGTCATCACCTCCGGCATCGGCCAGCTCAACGAACCGCGCTTGGCCGCGCTCGCCGCCCAGATCACCGCGCTCCGCGCGCAGGGCTCCGAGGTCATCGTCGTTTCCTCCGGCGCCGTCGGCCTCGGCATGGGCCGCCTCAAACTTGAGAAGAAGCCCAAGGTCATTTCCAAGAAGCAGGCCTGCGCCGCCGTCGGCCAGAGCCTGCTCATGCAGACGTGGCAACGCGCCTTCGAACCGCACCAGCTCACCGTCGCCCAGGTGCTGCTTACCCACGAGGACCTGCGCGTGCGCGACCGCCACCTCGGCGTGAAGGAAACCCTCGGCCAGCTCGTCGCCTACGGCACCATCCCGGTCATCAACGAGAACGACACGGTCAGCGCCGCCGAGATCAAGGTGGGCGACAACGACACGCTCTCCGCCATGGTCGCCAGCCTCGTCGAGGCCGACTACCTCGTCATCCTCTCCACCGCGCCGGGCCTGATCGACATGAAGGGCACCGGCCAGATCGTGCCCGTCGGCGCAAAGATCACACCGGCGATCGAGGCCATGGCCGGCGGCACCACCAGCGAGACGGCCACCGGCGGCATGATCACGAAGATCACCGCGGCCAAGCTCGCCACCCGCTCCGGCTGCGGCGTGTTCATCGCCAGCGGCGCCGAGCCCGAGATCCTCCCGCGCCTCTTCTCCGGCCGCGGTCCGGGCACGTTCTTCGTCCCCAGCGGCCTGCCGCTCGAATCGCGCAAGCTCTGGCTTGCCTACTTCCAGCGCCCGCACGGCACCATCCACGTCAACGCCTGCGCCGTGCCCGTCCTGCGCGAGCAGGGCCGCAGCCTGCTCGCCGTCGGCGTCACGGGCGTCACCGGCACCTTCGTCGCCGGTGAGGTGGTGAATATCGCCGGCCCCGACGGCAACCTCATCGCCCGCGGCGAATCCGCCTACGGAAGCCATCAGATTCCCACGCTCGCCGGCAAGCACAGCGACGAAGTCCGCGCTTTGTACCCGAACCGCAAGCACCTCGAGGTCGTCCATCGCAACGACCTCGTGCTCCTCTAGCGCCAAGGCGCACCACCCGCGGTGGAACGGAGCGCCATGCGCTCCGTTCTCGCCCGCCGTCATATACCCTCGTGGCGGAAGCGCTTCGCTTTCCTCCGCCGGCCGCAGATCGTCGAGAATCTCGCGCCCTGGGCAAATGCGGTAGGGACGGCGCTCCGCCGCCGTCCGTTCGCTCGGCGATTTCCTCGGTTATGTTGAGGGAGCGCCCGTCAGTCTGTTCGGCGCAGAACAACAAGCCGTCGTAGCGGATGCGTTCCGCTCCCGCCTTCCCCCGCCTTTCCCGAGGGGGAGGGCCTCCCGTGGTGTAAGCACCGATAACCAATCGTTATCCGGTGCGCTCGCTCGTTCTCACTGTCGTCCTTTCAATCACCTTCGGGTCCTCGGTCCCTCTCCTCGGGCGCGCTTCCCCGCCCGCCCAGGCCCCCGCCCCGAAAGCGCTCCCCGTTCTCACCACCGGTTCCGCGCCGGAAGCGTTCATTCGCTTCGCTCTGGAGAACCACCCCGCCGTCGCCGCCGCGCGCCAGGACTGGGAGGCCGCCCAGCACTCGATCGCCCCGGCAAAGGCCCTTCCCGACCCCCAGCTCACATTCCAAGCCGACATCACCTCCATGGTGATGTCGCTCATGCCGGGTGTGATGTTCGACATCATGAACCCCGGCAAACGCGCCGCCATGGGTCGCGAGGCCGAGGCCGCGCTCGCCGTCGCCCGTGCCCAGTATTCCGGTACGCTGGTCCGCGTCGCCGCGGAAACCCGCCGCGCGCTGGCCGAGGTCGCCTACCTCGACGCCGCCAGCGCCCTTCGCCAGGCCGCCGCGGAAACCTCCGAGCAACGCACCCAGCTCGCCGCCAGCACCTACGCCGCCGGCCGCGGCATGGACGCCTCGCTCGCCGCGCAGATCCAGGCAGCGGATACCGCGGAGCGCTTCCGCTCCGAGGCCGCGCAACTCCTTGCTCGCCGCGAAGCCGCCCGCGCCCGTCTCAAATCCGCACTGGGCCTCTCGCCAGAGTCCACCGACCCGGCATGGCCTGCCGTCGAGCTCACCCCCACCGCGCTCCCGGCCCCTGCCGAACTCTGGCAACGCATCCAGACTTCGAATCCCGACCTCGCCCGCATGCGCGCCATGGTCGAGATGGCCGTCGCCGGCGTCGCGGTAGCCCGCCGCGGCGGTTCGCCCGACTTCTCGGTGGGTTTGATGGCCGACGTGAAGCCCGCGCCGTGGATGTGGCGCCCGACCGCCACGATGACCTTGCCCGTCTGGCGCACGAAGATCCGCGAGAACATCGCCGCCGCCGAGGCCCGCCGCGAATCCGCCACCGCCCGTGTTTCCGCCGAGCAGCTCGACATGGCCGCCGCGCTCGCCCGCATGCTCGCCATGGTCGACGAGGCCGACCGGATGATCGACTACCTCGACCGCTCCGCCTTGCCCGCCATCGCCCAGCAACGCCGCACCGCCGAGTCCGGCTACCGCACCGGCTCAGGCTCCGCCGCCATGATCCTCGATGCCGCCGCCATGGAGCTCGCCATGCAGGCCGAACGCCTCACCGCCCTGCGCGAGCGCGAACTCGCCGTGATCGACCTCCTCGCGATGACCGCCGGCGTCACGCCCGAACCCCTTCCGTCGCCATGAACCGTCTCCTTTCATCGTTCACGCTCGCTGCCCTGCTCGCGCTTGTCGCCGGTTGCTCGCGTGCTCCCGACACGCACAACCACGCCGACGCCACCGCGCCGGCCGCCGCCGAGACTCCAGCCGCCGCACCGAAGTACCACTGCCCGATGCACCCGACCTATGTGAGCGACCGGCCGGGCGACTGCCCGATCTGCGGGATGAGTCTCATGCCGATCAAGACGGTCACGCAGCCCGCCGACGCTCACGGCCACGCCGCCGTGCCCGGGCGAGCCGCGATCGAGCTCGGCGCCGACAAGCGCCAACTCATCGGCCTCACCCTCGTCCCGGTCGAACGCCGCGCGCTCGACCAGACCGTGCGCGCCGTCGCCGTAGTTGCACACGACGAGACCCGCACCTCACGCATCGCGCCGCGCTTCGGCGGCTGGGTTCGCCAGCTCCACGTTGCCTTCACCGGCGCCGCCGTCGCGCAGGGCGCCCCGCTGCTCACCGTCTACAGCCCCGAGGTCTACGCCGCGCAGAACGACTACCTCGTCGCTTGGCGCGCGCTCCGCCAACTCCCCGCCGATGCTCCCGCCGTCCGCCGCTCCGCCGCCGCCGCGTTGCTCGATGCCGCCCGCGCCCGCCTCGAACTCTGGGAGCTCGACACCGCGGAGCTCCGCGCTCTCGAGGAACGCGATGCGCCCAACGCCGAGCTGCTCATCCGTTCCCCGCGCGACGGCCACGTGCTCACGAAGCAGGCGGTGGAAGGAAAGGCGTTCATGGCCGGCGACACGCTCTACGAGATCGCCGACCTATCGCACCTCTGGCTGCAGGCCCGCGTGGCCGAGGCCGACCTGCCGCTGCTCGCGGTCGGGCAGGAGGCGTTGGTGACGTTCGCCAGTCCGGCGCTGCCGGCCTTCACCGCCCCGGTCACGTTCATCGATCCGCACATCGACCCGGTGACCCGCCGCGGCACCGTCCGACTCGAGACCGACAACCCCGAACATCGCCTCCGTCCCGACCTCTGGGCCGAGGTGGAGATCGAAATCCCGCTCGGCGAGAAACTGGTCGTGCCCGCCGCCGCCGTGATCGACACGGGCAAGCGCCACATCGCCTTCGTCGCCGGCGCCGACGACCGCCTCGAACCGCGCGTCGTGAAACTCGGCGCGCGCACGAGCGAGTTCCTCGAGGTGCGCGACGGCCTCGCCGCCGGCGAACGGGTCGTCAGCCGCGCACTCTTCCTCGTCGATTCCGAGAGCCAGCTCCAGGCCGCCCTCGCCGGCATGGGCGCCGCAGGCGAACACAAACACTGAACGCCGCCAGCCCGTGCAAACCACGACCGTCAGATCTCGCAGTCCGAAGGTAGGGCGAGGCGTTCCCGCCGAGCCGCGCGTGTCCGAGGTGGACGGCGTTGCCCCCAACGCCGTCGCGTGCATGAGCTGGCCGAACGAGCGTTCGCCCGAGAGTCACCCGAGGTCCGCCGAGGACCGCGATCCTCGACGCGCTTGGGGGCAAGCGCGTCCACCCGCAAGCGTCGGTCCAACGCTCGGGATCCAGTAACCCATGTCCTCCTCCTCACCCGTCCCCGCGCCGCACCACGATTCGTTCATCGAGCGCATCATCGAGTGGAGCGCGCGCAACAAGTTCATGGTATTCCTGCTCGTCGGCGCGCTCACGCTCGGCGGCATCTACAGCCTGCGCCACACGCCGCTCGACGCCCTGCCCGACCTCTCCGACGCGCAGGTGATCGTCTTCACCCAGTGGGAGGGCCGCAGCCCCAACCTCGTCGAGGACCAGATCACCTACCCGATCGTCACCAAACTCATCGCCGCCCCCAAGGTGAAGGTCGTGCGCGGCTACTCGTTCTTCGGATACTCGTTCGTCTACGCCGTCTTCGAGGACGGCACCGATCTCTACTGGGCCCGCGCCCGCGTGATGGAGTACATGCAGGGACTCACCGGCA
>JAEXPL010000353.1 GCA_023446865.1 Verrucomicrobiota bacterium
CCGCCCGGCCGCCCGGCCCCCCCCCCCCCCCCGCGATTCACATCCATCGCGACCGGTACAGACCGGTCCTACTAAGCCGGGCCGCCGCGCAATCCTCGGTCAGCATGTGCACCCGCAATCCACCTTCGCCGCGGAGCCCACGTTCTTCTGCATCACCTTCAGATTGTCGCGCACCACCCAGCCTTCGCGCCGCCAGAAACGCTCACCCTCCACGTTGTCGGCCAGCAGGAAGATGTTGCACTTCTCGATCTCGCGCGCGGCGAGCCCGGCGAAGCAATGCGCGAGCAACGCCCGCGCGATGCCTTGGTTCCGGCGCTCACGCGCCACCGCCAGATGGTGCAGGTAGCCGCGCCGGCCGTCGTCGCCGCACAGTACCGCGCCGAGGAGCCCCCCGTCGGCGATGACCGCCACCGCGCTCAGTTCCGGGTTGCGCGCGAGGAACGCCGCCAACCGCTCGGGCCGGTCGGAGTCGCCAAGGCCCATTCCCTCCGTCACCCGCCAAAGCGCGAGCGCCGCCGGGATATCGGCGACCATCATTGGGCGGACCGTGTAGCATGCGCAGCTCATGCCTTCCACTACGGCGCAAGCGTCCGCCGGTTTCAACCCTCCAACCGCGCTTCCGCCTTGGGGAGGTCGACGCGACCGGGATTCTACCGCACACCAAATCGATGAAACCAATTCTTCTGTTCCTTCTCGCCCTGCTCCCCGTCGCCGTCTCCGCCCAGAATCTCCGCAAGGAGAAGTTCAGCCGTGGACCATGGGAAAACGAGATCGGCTACGCGCAAGCCGTGCGCGTGGGCGACACACTCCACGTTTCCGGCAGCGTCGGCACCGGACCGATGCCAGTCGCGCTCGCCAGTGCAATGAATGAAATCAAGCAGACGCTTGCCGCCTACGGCCTCGATTTCCACCACGTGGTGAAGGAGACGATCTACACCACCGACATCGAGGCGTTGAAGGCAGCCAAGGAGGTCCGGAAGACCTACTACGGTACCGACTTCCCGACCGCAACGTGGGTGCAGGTCGCCCGGCTCTTCAACCCCGAGCATGTGATCGAGGTCGAAGTGACCGCTGTCTTTCCGGAGCATGCGACGCCCGCCCCGGAAGCGAAGAAATGACGATCGGGCCCTGCCGGCGTGCCCACCCGTAGGGCCAGTCTCCGACTGGCCACCATGGTTCACGCTGTCCTCTACGGCTCACGCCCAGCACGGCCGGTCGCAGACCGGCCCTACGTGCTACCGGTGGCCCTGCCGCAACTCGTTGGCCAGCGCTTCGGCGCCGTAGACCTTCCGTAGCGCCTCGTGGATGCCCCGCGAGTCCACCGACAACGCCCGCGCCTCGACCTCGTCGTAGGCGAACGCGAGGATGAGGCCCTGGAGATTGCCGTCGAAGATGATGCCGACGAACTCACCCGCGCGGTTCACCAGTGGGCTGCCGCTGTTGCCGCCGATGATGTCGTGCGTCGACACCAAGTTGAACGGCACGGCCAGATCGAGCGCATTGCGTTTCTCCACCCAACGCGCCGGCAAGTCGAACGGCTCACGCCCCGCGTGCGCCGCACTGCGCGCGTAGAGTCCGGCGTAGTCGGTGAACGGCGCGATCGCCTTTCCGGCCTCCGTGTAGCCCTTCACCACGCCGTAGCTCAGACGCAGGGTGAATGTGGCATCGGGCGCGACCGCCGCGCCGCTGCGGACAAAACGCGCACGCTCCAGCACCGCGTGAGCCTGCTGCTTCACCTCACCGATCTCGTCCCAACGCTTGCGCACCTCGCGCGCCGCCGGATCAACCAGCCGCGCGAGTTCGATCATCGGATCCTTCGATGCATCGACCGCCGCAGCCCCGCCGGTGTAGAGCGCCTTGCGGAACGCGACCTCGCGCACCTTCGTGCCGCTGATCAATTCGTGCGCACGCTCACGCGGGCTCTTCCCGGCCAGCACCTGCTGCACGAGAGGATCGTCGTAGCCCAGTTGCTCCGCGAGAAAGCCGAGCGAGTCGGCCAGCTTCAACGTTTCAAGGTCCGCGTAGATCGGCTTCTCGGTGAAGAGCGTGAGTTCGAACGATTCGCGCGCGGCGTCGGAGTATTCCTCGAGCCGCTCGCCGTCGGGCTTCGCACGCTCGACCGGCGTGCGCAGAAGCGTGCGGGCAATGGCGAACGAGTCGCACCAGAACGCATCGGGCGCGAAGAGCACCTCGTGGTAACGGCCGTCGAGCAGGCGCTGTCGGCTGAAGATGTCGCGTTGCACCAACACCGTCGCATTCACGCGGATCAGCGAATCCACCACCGGACTGTTCCGTTTCTGCTCCGGGCGCCATCCCTCGGTCAGTTGGTCCTCCTCCGCCTGCTTTGCGGCAAACAGCGCCGGCGTCTGCAGCGCCGCCATCTCGCCGTCGTAGGCCTTGCGCGAGTTCTGCACGCTGAAGAAGTCGTCGCGGGCGCGGCGGGCGTTCTCGAAATCGCGCGCGCCCCAGTTGCCCAGCAGCACCTCGACTCGTTTCAGTCGGTTCAGCACGTACGGGAACTGCACATCGCGCAGGAAACGCAGCTCCTCGAGCGTGAGCTGGCGGTCGGTGCGGCCCGGATGGCCGGAGACAAACGTCAGCTCACCCTCGGCCGCGCCGTTGGGCGACCAGCGGAGGTAGTGCTCGATGTGCGCGGGCTTCCCGCCCTCGTAGACGCGGAAAAGGCAGATATCGAGGTTGTACCGCGGATACTCGAAGTTGTCGGGGTCGCCGCCGAAGAACGCGATCTGCTGCTCGGGCGCGAAAACAAGGCGGATGTCGGTGTAGCGCTTGTAGCGGTAGAGGTGGTAGGCGCCGCCCTGGTAGAGGGCAACGACGTCGCTGCGCAGGCCGGTCTTCTGCAGCGATTCCTTCTCGATCGCCGCGATGGCGGCGCGGCGCGCCTCGGCGGCCTTGTCGGCGGCCTGCCCCTCGCCCACGGCTGCGTTGACCCGCGCGGTGACGTCCTCGATCGACTGAAGGACGTTGAGCTCGAGGTCGACGCACTTGAGCTCCTGCTCCGGCGTGGCGGCGTGGAAGCCGTCGCGCAGATAATTGTGCTCGACGCTGGAGAGCTTCTGCAGGTCGTCGGCGCCCACGTGGTGGTTGGTGATCACCAAACCGTCGGCCGAGACGAACGAGCCGGAGCCGCCGCTGTTGAAGCGCACGGACGCCTTCATGAGGTGGTCGAGCCACGCGTCGGTAGCGTCGAAGTTGTACTTCGCCTTGAGCTGCTCGCGCGGCGGCGCAGAGAACAGCCACATGCCCTCGTCGGCGCGGAGGGTCGCCAGCGCCGCAGAGCACACCAGAAGGGAACCAGTCAGCCAGGAAATCTTCATGCCGCCGATCGCAACGAAACAGCGGCGCTGCCGCGAGCCGGAATCAAGCCGCAGAAAAGGCCACGGGCAGGCACAAAACGCGCAAGCCGCGTGTTGAACCAGTGGGACTACATTGGGACCAAACAGCAAAGGTCGCATGGCACGCGGGTCTCCAGCCCCTCTCTCGGGGCCAACATTCGGACCGCCCGTGAGCCATTCCGGCATCACGCTGTCACCGCTCATGAACGGCCTCGCTGGGCCGTCTGGCCGACGTTTTTCGTACTTCATCGTCTCGCGCGCTTCCGCCATTGTCCCGTCATGAGCGCGACCAACGACCCGCAACCACTCGTCGTCTGCTTCGGCGAGATCCTCTGGGATCTCCTGCCCGACGCCCTCTACCCCGGCGGCGCGCCCTTCAACGTCGCGTACCATCTTTCCCGGCACGGTTGCTCCGTCCACCTCGCCTCCGCCGTCGGAGCCGACGCGCTCGGCGACGAACTGCGCCGCCGCCTCGCCGCGTGGGGGCTCGACACCTCCGGCCTGCGCCGCCAACCGCACAAGCCCACCGGCTACGTGCGCGCCCAGCTCGGCGCCGAGGGCGCGCCCGCCTACGACATCGCCCGCAACGTCGCTTGGGACGGCATCGAGCCCGGCGGCCGCACGCTCGCCGCCGCACGCAAGGCCTCCGCCCTCGTCTTCGGTTCGCTCGCCCAGCGAACGTCCGCCAACCAACGGGCGCTCGAGACGCTGTTCGACGAACTACCCGAGGACGCGCTGCGCGTCTTCGACGTCAACCTGCGCCCCCCGCACATCGACCGGCCGCTGCTCCGCCGCCTCGCCAAGAAAGCCTCGCTGTTGAAGCTTAATGCCGCCGAAGCGGCCTACCTCACCGAAGGCGAGGATGTGCGGGCGGGCCGCGAGGAGCGCGCCGCCCGCATACTCTTCGAGCGCAACGGCTGCCACTCCATCGTGATCACCGCCGGCGCCCGTGGCGCTGGCTGGCTGCTCGACGGCACCTGGCATTGGGAGGACGCTCGCCCCGTCAAGGTCGTGGATACGGTCGGAGCCGGCGACGCCTTCCTCGCCACACTCGTCGCCGGTCTGCTGCTCACGCCCGCCGCCGCGCCCACGAAGCTCCTCGCCACCGCCTGCCGCCGCGGCGAATGGGTCGCCCGCCACCGCGGCGCCACCCCGGCCTACGTCTGACTCGTGACCATTCGGCCGAGCGACGAGAGACGAGGGCCCGATTCCCGGCGCTCGATCCCGATACCGGCCTTGCTCCGGGTCTGTTCGCCATCCGTTTGGCGCTCGCCCCGCGGCACTCGACTCTCGTCCGCGCCGTTACGTCTGCGTTTCGTTCCGTTGCCCGCCCTCTCCCATCCGCGTGTTCGCCGTTGCCGTCACCGGGGCGGCAGGCTCGGCCTTGCGTGAGAGATGCTCGGCCAACGGCACCGCTCCCGTCGACGGTTTCCGCACGACGATGCGCTGGAAGAAGAGGTTGTTCGGCAACTGTACCAGTCGCCCGTCCGGCGCCTCCAGCGTCGTGAAGAAAAGGCTCAGGTCGATCACGCGGCCGCGCACCGGGTCGGGCGGGAGCTCGATCTCGTCGCCCACCTCGAAAGGCCGGCTCGAGAGCAACAGCAGCGAGCACAGGGCGTTGCTCAGCGTGCTCCACACCGCCACGAAGCCCACCCCGATCAAGGCGATCAGCCCGCCGATCAGTGCATAGATATCGACCGCGAAGTAATGCTCGGTGACGATACCCACCACGATCATCAGCATCAGGGCCCGGCCCACCACCGACAACGGATTGAGCGAAAGGGCAGAGGCGTGCAGCTTCGCCTCCAGCCAGCGCACCGAACGTGTGATCAGACGCATGCCCACGAACGTGGCCACGCCCACCACCGTGAGAAAAACCACCTCGCGCAGCGCCGTCGCCACTTCGGGAGGCAGGGTCTTGAAGAGTTCAAGCGTCATATGCGGGGAGGAAAGCAGGGAGCAGGATGCTGGCCCCACCGTCGGCAACAAGCGATCGATCATGGCGGTCCGTCAACATCCCACAGCTCGGCCGCGGTGGCGGCATGACGCCGCACCATCTGGTTGCTCCACCCCATCAGAGATTCTCCGGGAGTCTCGTCTGTTCACTCGTAACTCGTCTCGCACCACTCGCGTGCATCGATCACCGACTCGGCGCTGGCCCGCCCCGCACCGCCGCGGGCACAGGCCGGAGTCGCGTAACGCAACCATCGTCAATCCTCATGGATGCACGATTCGGCCGATGCCGCCATTGGTCGAAACTATGGCACCGCCTCTTGCGTCGTCGGGACCAACGCCCACGGTTACCGCCGCGTGCCAAGCCCTGCCATGACGAAACCAGTTCCTGCCATCCACCTTTTCAGTTCTGATCTCGATGGCACGATCCTCGGCAACCCGGAGGCCGCACGACGCTTCAAGGCCGCGTGGGAGATGCTTCCGGCCGGCCGCCGGCCGCTGCTCGCCTACAACAGCGGTCGCTTGGTCGCCGACATGCAGCGCCTCGTTGCCGCAGGGGTATTGCCGGCTCCCGAATTCTACATCGGCGGCGTCGGCACCCAAATCTTCGACGTCCACAAGGGCAACGCGCTCGGCGATTTCGACGGCTACCTTTCCGACGGCTGGGACCGCACCCGGGTTGAGAGCGTGGTCGCCGTGTTCCCGGGCGTGCGGCGCCAGCCCGAGGAGTTCCAACATACCTTCAAATCGAGCTGGTTCCTCGATCACGCCACACCCGCCAAGCTCGACGATCTTCGGCGCTCACTTGGCGCCGCCGGACTCGACGTCAGCATCGTCTACTCCAGCGCTCGCGACCTCGACGTGCTCCCCCGTCGCGCCACCAAGGGCGGCGCGCTCCATTGGCTCTGCGACCGCCTGCAACTGCCCCTCACACAGGTCCTCGTCGCTGGTGACACCGGCAACGACTCGACCATGTTCCGCCTGCCGGGTGTGCGCGGCATCATCGTCGACAACGCCCACCCCGAGCTCTTCGAGGCCACCGTCGACATCCCCATCTACACCGCCCGCAACGTCCTCGCCGACGGCGTGCTCGACGGCCTGCGCCACTTTGGCGTCATCCGCCGCCAGCCCGGCGCCCTCGAAACCGAGATCCCCGCCCAGGACCAGACCGCACCGCTGCGTCTCCTGTTTCACGACACCGCGTTCCCCGCCTTCACCGAGGCTGACCGCGCCTTCCTTCGCACTGCCTACGAACAGGCCGTCGTCGCACTCCGCAAGAACATCACCCCGCTCGGCTTCTCCGCCTGCTCGCTCACCGACAACACCGTCACCGGCACCGACGCCAACTACCGCTCCGTCTGGGCGCGCGACGGCGCGTTCACGGTGATCAACACCCTCGACCTGATCGACGAGCCCGACATCGCCGCCTGTCAGCGCGCGACCCTCGAGACACTGCTCGGGGCCATCACGCCCTCCGGCCAGATTCCGGCCAACGTCCGTATCGACTCCGGCACGCCCGACTACGGCGGCGTGGGCAACATCTGCTCCATCGACAGCGGTCTGTGGCTCGTGATCGCCGTGTACAACTGGGTCACGCGCACGGGCGACCTCGAGTTCCTGAAGCGCCACCGGCCCGCTCTCCAGCGCGCGATGGACTGGCTCACCGCGCACGACAGCAACAACGACGGCCTCCTCGAGATTCCCGAGGCCGGCGACTGGACCGACCTCTTCGGCCGCAGCTACAACGTCCTCTACGACGAAGTCCTCTGGTACCGCGCCAACGTCTGCTTCGGCCGCCTCATCGAATTCCTCGGCGACTTCGACCGCGCCGCCGACTACCTGCGCTGGGCCCAGCGGATCCGCGGACGCCTGCTCGACACCTTCTGGCCCACCACCGCGCAGAACGGCAGCACGCCCGCCGCGCCCGGCACTGGCCACGCTGCGAACCGTTTCGCCGACCGCCAGTTCTCCCTCGGCGACACCCAGTACCTCATCGCCGAGATCACGCCCTTCGCGTTCAACTGGCGCTGCGACGTCTACGGGAACCTGCTGGCGTTCCTCATGAACCTGCTCGACCTCGACCGCGCGCGCACCGCCTTCCGGTTCATGTGGGGCGTCGGTGTCAACCAGCCGTGGCCCGTTGCGAACCTCTACCCCGTCGTGCAGTCCGGCGATCCCGACTGGCGCACGTACTACACCGTCAACCTCCTCAACCTGCCGCACCACTACCACAACGGAGGGCTCTGGCCGTTCATCGGCGGACTCTGGGTCCGTTGTATCCATCGCTTGGGCCTGCACGAGGTCGCCCGGCAGGAGCTGCTCCGGCTCGCGCGGCTCAACCAGCTCGGCCGCGACCACGAATGGGAGTTCAACGAGTGGGCCCACGGCACCACCGGCCGCCCGATGGGCAAGGCCTTCCAAGCGTGGAGCGCCGCCTCCTTCATCCGCGCCTGCCACGAGACCGAGCTCACTCCGGCGCATCTCGTCTGAGCACTGCCGTCGCGCCGCCCCATGACTCCCGACACCTGGATCGTCCTCGGCCTGATCGCCGCCATGATGGTGGCGTTCTTCACCGAACGATTCCCTCCCGAGTCCGTCGGGCTCGCCGGGGCGGTCGTGCTGCTGCTCTCCGGCATCCTCACCCCCGGAGAGATGCTGGCCGGTTTCGGCAACCCGGCCACCGTCACCGTCGCCTGCATGTTCATCCTCAGCGCCGGTCTCCAGAAAACGGGCGCGCTCGCCGCCCTCGGCGCGGTGCTCATGCGCACCGCGCGCTGGCCGTGGCTGCTGCTGCTGCTCATCATGGTCGTGACCGGCGCGATCTCGGCCTTCGTCAATAACACGGCCGCCGTCGCCGTGCTGTTGCCGCTGGTCCTGCTCGCCGCTCGCGAACGCAAGCTGCCGGCCTCCCGTTTCCTCATCCCGCTCTCCTACGCCTCGCAGTTCGGCGGCGTCTGCACGCTCATCGGCACCTCGACGAACCTGCTGGTCAACTCCATCGCCGTGAAAGCGGGTCTGCCGGCCTTCACCATGTTCGAGTTCGCCCAGCTCGGCCTGCTGCTCTTCGCCGCGGGCACCTTGTACCTCTGGATCCTCGGGCCCTGGTTGCTGCCGGACCGCCACGCCACCGAGATGGTCGAGCGCTACGGTCTCGGCGAGTTCATCACCGAGTTGCGCGTCATGCCCGGCTCGCCCCTGATCGGCCGCGCGCTGGGCGCCGGCCGCCTCCCCGGCGATACGCCCGTCAAACTCGTGGAGATCGTCCGCGACAAGCAGCACCTCCTGTCCCCCCTCGACGAGCCTTTGCTCGCTGGCGATCTTCTGCTCGTCCGCGGCGAAGCCAAGGGGCTGCTCGCGCTCAAGGGCCGCTCGGGGCTCGCCCTGAATCCGGAGTTCAAGCTCCGCGACGCCGTCCTCCAGGGCGACGACCTGATGCTCGCCGAGGCCATCGTCGCCCCGGGTGCTCCGTTCGCAGGCCAGACCGTCGGCGACCTGCGTTTCGGCGACGCGCACGAGCTCGCTGTCCTCGCTCTGCAACGCCACGGCACCGTGTTGCGCCAGCGACTCGCCCACACCCCGCTCGAGATCGGCGACATTCTCCTCGTGCTCGGCCGGCGCGCCGCGGTGCATCGGCTCACCCATGAGCGCGACTTCATCCTGCTCGGCGAGGTCTCCGCACCGAAGCTCACCCGCGGGCGGGTGCCGTGGGCGTTGGGCATCATGACCGCGGTCGTCGTCGCCGCCGCGCTCAGCGTCGTCGACATCCTTCCGGCGTCAATCCTCGGCGGCCTCGCCCTCTGGGCCACCGGGTGCCTGAAGACCGAGGAGATCTTTGAAGCGGTCCAATGGCGGGTCGTCGTGCTGCTCGCCGCGATGATCCCATTGGGGACCGCGTTGGAGAAGACGGGCGGCGCCGTCTGGCTGGCCAAACAGGCGCTCGACCTGGCGGGCAACGGCTCGCCCGTCTTCGCCCTCGGCGCGCTCTACCTCCTCACCGCCGTGCTGACCGAGTTCATGAGCAACAACGCCACCGCGGTTCTGCTCGCCCCGCTGGGCATCGGCATCGCGCACTCGCTCGGCGTCGACCCCAAGCCCTTCGTCATGGCCGTGGCCTTCGCCGCCTCGACGAGTTTCGCCACACCGGTTGGTTACCAGACCAACGCCATGGTCTACACCGCCGGCGGCTATCGTTTCACCGATTTCGCCCGCCTCGGCATCCCGCTCAACCTGCTCTTCTTCGCCCTCGCCGTCTGGGGCATCCCACGTTTCTGGCCGTTCTAGCGAAGGCTGGGCGCGCCTCTCAGGTCCGCCCGCCGCGCCAGACCCTGCGTCCGAGCCACAGCCAGAGGACGGTCGCCGGCACCGCCTGCCACCAGAGTCCCAGCACGGCGGCCATCGGCAGGAGGAAGGTGAGCACCTGCCAGCCCAGCGCCGCGGCCAGCAGCCGCCAGTCCGCCAGATGCTCCGCGCGGTCCGGCCGTTTCCAGACGCCGGGCCACAGCCCCATCGGCCGGGTTTGCCGGTAGAACCGAGCCAGCCGCAACGGCGCCACCGCCGGGGTCGCCAGCGTCGCCACCGCCGACGCGGCGGCCGACCAGCCCGCGACAAACAGGAAGCGCAACACCTCGTTGCCACCGAACTCCGGCGTGAACGCCACGCCCGCCGCGGCGGCGAATCCCGCAGCGATGCCGGCGGCGAACCCGTAACCGTTGAACCGCGCCCAGAACCAGCGCAGCGCAAACGGCACGAGAAAGGCCGGGAACAGCAGCATCACGATGCCCACCCAGATCCCCAGCACCGACGCCCCGAGACCGAACGCGAGCGCCACCGCCACCCCCACCAGCAACGCCGACGCCAGGTAGCCCGCCCGCACCATCTCGCGCGCTGAGGCACGCGGGCGCAGCGGCAGGAAGAGATCGCGCACCACATACGACGCCCCGGCGTTGATCGTGCTGTCGAAGGTCGACATCGCCGCCGCCATCATCGCCGCCACCACCAATCCCCGCACCCCGCTCGGGAAGAATTCCGACTGCAGCACCCGCGGCAGCACGCCCTCCGCATCGGCGAGCGTGCGGACATCCAGCCCCACCGCGATGGCGAGAATTGCGAAGCCCAGCACCATCGGCCAACGCGCAGCAAAGAGCACCGTCCAGAGCATCCCGATCTTCCGGCAGTCGGCCTCGCTCTTCGCCGCGTAGAACCGCTGCGCCATGTAGGCCGAGCCGCCGCTGCCGCCGAGCCCCTCGAGCAGCCCCTTGCCGGCCCAGACGACCACGAACAGCCAGAACGGATTGTACGGTGCGAGCCGTGCGTGGCCCGGCAGCGGCACCAGATAGTTGAGCTCCGCGCCCGGCCACCGCGCCAACAGCTCCGGGGTCACCTGACCGGCCGCGACCACCGAGACGTAGACCGCCGCCGCGCCGATGATCACCGCCTGCACCACATCGGTCCAAATAACCCCGTAGAGGCCGCCGGCCAGCGTGTATCCAAACGCCACAACCGCCATGCCGATCGTGCACTGCGTCGCGGTGAACGGGAGGAAGGCGGCGAGGAAGCGGCCGCCCGCCGTGAGGAAGAACACGATCATCGCCACGGTGATCACCACGTAGGTGAGCGCCGCGGTCGTGCGGGCCAGCCGCCCGCCCGCCCCGGCGCCGAAGCGCAGCAGCATCCACTCCGCCGTCGTCATGACACCGGACCGGCGGTGCCACTTGCCCATGAACGCGAGGAACACCGCGATCGGCAGCACCACGCCGCCGCGCAGCTCGATGAAGAACCCCTGGAGGCCGTAGACCGTGATCAGGGTCACGATTGTCATCGTGCCGGCCACGTCGAGGTTGCTCGCCATTCCCGAGCAACCGAGCGCCCACCACGGCAGGTTGCGGCCAGCGAGAAAGTAGTGGTCGGCCCCACCGGCCGCCTTTCGCGCCAACCAGGCGCCCGCAAGCATGACCGCGAGCAGGTACCCGCCGAGAATGCCATAGTCCAATGTGCTCATGACCGGGTGGCGGGGGTGATCCCCGGGTTATGCCGATGCTGGATGGTTGCTCGTTCGGAGGCCCGGCCGACCTGCGGCCTGTGGCGCGCCCGCGAACGCAACCGGGAGAGACCGTCGGCCGCCCCTCCCGGTCGCCCTCGCATGGCGTTCCGCGGTGTTGTCCGATGTGTCGACAATGACCCTATTACCCATGGAGGTGCGGCAACCCTACGCTCGCCCGGCTGGCGGCGAACGTTCGGCACCGGCCTCCGCCAACACCGCTTCGGTCTCACGAGAAAACTGCACGCCCAACGACACGCCCACCTCGGCCCGCCGGCGGACGATCGCACGTTGGAAGAAAAGATTGTTCGGCAGCTGGACCAGCCGACCGTCCGGCGCCTGCAGCGTCGTGAAGAACAGATTGAGATCCACCACGCGCCCGCGGAACGGATCCGGCGGCAGCTCAAGTTCGTCCCCGATCCGGAACGGCCGCACGGTGAGGAGCAGCAGCGTGCAGAGCACGTTGCTCAGGATGCTCCAGACCGCCACAAAGCCGATGCCGAGCAGCGCCAGCAGCCCTCCGAGCCCAGCGAAGAAGTCCACGGCGAAGTAGTGCTCGGCCAACGTACTGACCATCACGAGCAATACCAGCGCCCGGCCGGTGACGGTGAGCGGACGCAGCGAAAGCGGCGGCGCCTGCAACTTGACCGCGAGCCACCGCACGAGGCGTCCGACCAGCCGCAGCGCCAACGCGGTGAGCGCCAGCACTACGACCACAAAGACTGCTTCGCGCGCCAATGTCGCGAACTCGGGAGGGAGTTTGGCGAGGAGCTCAGTCACTGTCGTTCCAGGGTTCGTCCCACTCGTTGTCGGCCAGGGCGAACGCGGCGGTGTGACGCGCCTCGGCGAGGGCCACGATCTGCTGCGCGATGCCGGTCCAGGTGAAGAGGCTCCGCGCCTTGTGCGCACCCATGCGCGCCATGCGCGCCCGCAGGCGCGGATGCTTGAAGACCTTCATCATCGTGATGCCGAGGTCCTCCGCGTCGAACGGATCGGCGTAGAGCGCGTGCCGACCGAACGTCAGGGCGCGATACAGCCCGCCGTGAACGGTTACGACGGCGGGACAGCCCGAGGCCATCGCCTCGATCGCCGTCATCCCGAACGGCTCGTAGCGGCTGCAGAGCACGAACTGGTCGGCGGCGCGGTAGTAGTCGGCCAGCTCGGCGTCGGGGATAAAATGACCGAAGGTGACGGTCTCGCCGAGATTAAGCTCCTCCACGATCGCCTTCAGCTCGGACAGGATCGCCTGTTCGCGCTCGTTGAGGCTCTCGCCACCGATTGCCAGATGCAGCCGGGCCTCCGGCACGCGCTTCACGGTCACGGCAAACGCCCGCACGAGCAGATCGTAGCCCTTGTTCCGGGCGAGCCGGCCGAGCGCGAGGATGGTCGGTCCGCGGAAACCAATCCGCCGCCGGAGCGACTGCCGGGTGGACTCGCTTACCGGGAAGAAGCGGGCGTCGTCGTAGCCGGGCGGCACCATCTTCACGCGTTCCTCGAGGGGCGCATCGTAGTCGGCGGCGAGGATGTCGACCTGTTCGGGCGTCGTCGCGATCACCATGTCGGACGAGGCGAACAACGCCGTCTCCTCGCGGATGCGGACGTCGAAGTTGTATCCGGCGAGATCGGCCGCGCTCGCCCCTTCGGCCATCTGCTTCTTCTTCCACGAGCCGAGCGAATGCGGTGTATGGATATGCGGCACGTCGAGCACATCGGCCAGGTGCTGGCCCGCGAGGCCGGCATCCCAGTAGTGCGAATTGATGAAGGCGTAACCCAGCCCTTCGGCGCGGATGATCCGCAGCGCATTCTCGCACCACTCCGGAATAAATCGGTACAGATCCTCCTTGCGGACAAAGTCCGGCCCGCCGCACGGCGCACGCCGCAGGGTCACACCCGGCGCGACCTCCTCGGTCGCGGGCTGATCGGCGAACTGCCGCGTCCAGATGTCCACCTCGTAGCCGAGCGCGGCGAACTTCTTGGACAACTCGAGCACATAGACGACCTGGCCGCCCGTGTCGGCCGCACCCAGCGGCGGATTGGCCGCGACGTAGCCATGGGTGGAGATCATCGCGATCCGACGCGGGCGGGTGGTCGGGTCGCCGCCGCGAGCGCGCCGGCCGGCGGATTTTCGAGTGACGGTCTTTTTCATACCTCACCCATCCGCCCATCACCGTCACGGCACAAGCGGCGAGCGTTCGTTTTTGTTTGGGCTGACCAAGCTTGCGCCTATACCTCGCGTCATGGAGATGCACCAACTCCGTTATTTGGAGGCTGTAGCGCGGTGCGGCAGCATGATGGCCGCCGCGGCCACCTGCCACGTCTCGCAGCCCGCGCTCTCGGTGCAGATCCGGAAACTGGAGGAGGAGGTCGGCGCACCGCTGCTCGTGCGCAACGCCCGCGGTGTCACCCTTACCCCCGCGGGTGCACGGACCCTTGTCACCGCCCGCCGGATCCTGCGCGAGGTCGAGCAGCTCCGCACCGATGCTCGCCGCCGCAGTTTCCGGGAGCGCCCGGTCGTGCGCGTGGCCGTGCAGTCGTTCATCGCCACCGAGCTGTTGCCGCGCCTGACCGGCATGCCCTCGCTCGCCGGCGATCGTTCGGTGCAGCTGCAGTTCCGGGAACGGATGCCGCAACAGGTGGTCGACTCCGTCGCGAGTGGTGGTTCGGATCTGGGTCTGCTCGACCTTGGCGCCGCGGCCGCCGGAGCGTTGCACATCGAAACCTTCGCACAGATTCCCTACGCGTGTTTTTGTCGGGAAGACCACGCCTTCTCCGCCCGCCGCTCGGTACGGCTGGCCCAACTGCTGAGGGAACCGCTCCTCTGCTTCGAGCACACGCCACATTTTCAGGAGCGCCTGCAGAAGCTCGCCCGCGAACGCGACGTCCAATTTGAGCCGCCGTTCTTGAGCGAACAGGCCACCACGATCTTCGAGTTCGTCGCCCAAGGCGCGGGCGTGGCGGTGTTGCCGGCCTCCTTCGTGACGAGGGCCAGGCGTCGACACGTGGTGGTTCGGCCCCTCGCCGATTTTGCCGAGAAATCGACGATCGGTGCCGTCTACCTTTCCGATACCCCGCTTTCCGCGGCCGCACTGAACGTGCTCGAACTCCTGCGTGGACTCGCCCACGAGTGGAACCAGACCGGCATCCGCACGAGCTGAGCCACGACCGCCGACACCGCGCTCCGCACACCAGAATTCCGCCGACGGTGCTTGCCTCGGTCGCAAGCCCGCATCCTGATCGCGACGGGTTCGGGGGCTCTCGCCCTCGGAGGCATCGGGGCGGTCGGGCCGCCGCCCCATTCACACCCGCTCGGCGAAGCAACGCCAGCCGGTCGATCCGGCTCCCTTGGTGCCCGAGTCGATCACGGCTGCGCTCGTGGCTCCGCTCGACGGGACAACGTTCCCTCACGATGTCCTCCCTTCAAGATCCCCGGTCCGTCCAACCCTCCCTGCCCTCCGAAAACGGTACCTGCCGTTGGGTCGGCCACATGGCCGACGATGTCGCTTCGACCTCCGGCCCTTCTCCCGGAGCCGTGCTGCAGGCGACCGCCGATGAACTGTGGCTGAAAGGCAACCGCGGCGATTTCCGCGTTCCACGACATGCCGTGACCAGGATCAGTCGTGGCGGTCTCTATCCGTGGCTCTTCAAAGGCATTCGGATCCGGCACAGCCTGCCCCAACTCCCGGGCAACATCCAATTCCTGGACACTGAGGGTTCGACCGCAGGTCTGTTGGCCCGGCTCAAGATCCTCGGCTACCCAGTGGCGTGAGTGAACCGGTCGGCACGGTGGCTGGACTGGAGGCAACACGCGAGGATTGCCGTGGCTGACGCAGCCGGCGAATCTTCACGCGCCATTCGAGCAACCGCACGCCCCCTACCATGCCGCAGTTTCCTCCCTCCTCCGCCCTGCTCGTGATCGATGTCCAATGCGGCTGGTACTGCGCCACACCCGCACCCCACGACGCCGCCGGCACCCTCGCCCGAATCAACCTTCTCATCGACCACGCCCGAGCAGCGGGCCGGCCGGTGGTCTTCATCCAGCACGGGGAGGCGCCTGACTACACGCCCGGAACGCCGGCGTGGGAACTCCATCCCGACCTGCATCGCCGGCGCGAGGACCCGGTGATCGCAAAAACCGTCTGCGACTCGTTCTACCGCACGACGCTCGCCACCGACCTGCGCCGCCTCGCCGTTGACACGCTGGTGATCTGCGGCGCCGCGACCGAATTCTGCGTCGACACCACGATCCGTCGCGCGGCGAGCGAAGGGTACCGCGTGGTCGTCCCCGCCGACGCCCACGCCACCAAGGACCGCCCGGTCCTCGCCGCCCCGCAGATCATCGCGCACCACAACTGGGTCTGGTCCGAATTTTCCAGCCCGCACCCGATCACCGTCGTTCCTGCAGCCGATATCGCGTTCGAACCCTGAGCACGGCGGTGCGCAGCCCATTCGCTCGGGCTCCCACTACGGCGCAGCCAGCACGAATGCCGAGTTGCTGTAGCCGGCCGCGACGAGGCCGGCACCTCGGCACTAAGGCCCTCGCCCCTCGTCTCTCGACGTTCGACCGACTGCGCACCGCTATGTCGGGCACGACCCGCGCGGGCCGAAGTCGACGCCCATGAAGCAGATGTCGTCGGCGAAACCAGCCGCGGTCGCGCTCGAGCCGAACTCCTTCACGGCGGAAAGCACCGAGTCGAGCAACAGCGGAGTTGCGAGCGTGGCGCGGGCGCCGAGCGCCTGCTTGAGACGCTCCGGGCCGAACTCCTCGCCGCTCGCATCCGACGCCTCGTACAGACCGTCGGTGTAGACGAAGACCCGGTCGCCCGGCTTCATCCGCACGGTCGCCGCTTCGTAGCTCTCGTCCGGGATCATGCCGAGCGCCGGCCCTGAGCCGTCAGCCCCCACGCCGAGAGCTTCGACGGTGCCGTCCTTGCGCAGGAGCAGCGGCGCCGGATGCCCGGCGTTGGCGAACTTCAGCTCGCCGCGCGATACGGCGATCACGAGGTAGACGGCCGTCACAAACACCAGATCGCCGGCCCGTTCGAGCATGCCCTGCAACCCGCGGTTGAGTTCGCTCAGGAAACGCTCGGGGTTGCCCGCCACCGCGCGGTGCTCGCGCACGAGACCGTGGATCAGCGCCGCGACGAGCGCCGCGCGCACGCCGTGCCCCATCACGTCGCACAACAGCACCGCCGCCGACATCGGCACCACCGGCAACACCGCGAAAAAATCCCCCGCCACCGCGCTGCTCGGGATCCACCGGTGGCAGAACCGCACCAGGCTGTGCTCGGCCGACACGCCGGCAGGGGCGACTGGATACTGGTGCGGCAGCAACGCCACCTGCACCTGCCGCGCCATCGCCATGTCAGCCTCCATCTGCGAATTCTTGCGGCGCAACTCGGCCGTCGACTCGGCCAACCGGTCCTCGAGCTGCCGCCGGTCCAGCGCGCTCAGGATCGCCCGGCGCAGCTCCGGCAGGTGCAGGCCGGCCTTCACGAGATAGTCCTTCACCCCGCGTTTCATCGCCTCGACGGCGACGTGTTCGTTGCCGCCGGCCGTGAGCATGATCACCGACGGCCGCAACGCGTCGGGCATCTTGTTGAGCTCGTCGAGCACCGCCAGGCCGTCGAGATCCGATAGCTGGTAGTCGAGCAGCATGAGCGACCAGCCGCCCTGCCGCACCTCGGCCAACGCCGCCGCTCCCGTGCCCACCCACTTCGCTTTGCAGCGCACGCCCTCGCCGATGTTGCGAAACAAGCCCTGCAACACCGCGCCGACCATGGGGTCGTCGTCGACGATCAGAACCGGGATGGGGGCGTTCGGCATGGGGCGAGAGTCGGGCGCATCATCCATCGGCGAAACCGGCCGCCGATTTAGGGCGTGTCTGGGAAATACCGCCGTCCGGAAGGGTGCCGTCGCAGGAGCACCGCACGGCAAGGGAGGCCGCAGGCTGCCCTTCCGGCCACTGCCTACCGGCAACCGAGAACTGTCCACCGTTCACCGGCCACCGTCCCAGACGCGTACCGCAGCGCGCAGTGCGAGACGCCGCGGTCCAGTTGGTCCGCGCCGGAGAACGCGGCGAATCGGGGCGAAGCTCCGGCAATCCCTGCTGCGTACCCACCGGAACGCAGCAAGGGAGGCCGCAGGCTGCCCTTCCGTCCACCGCTCACCGGCA
>JAEXPL010000378.1 GCA_023446865.1 Verrucomicrobiota bacterium
AGCTTCTGCTCGGCAGAAGCGAGAGATTGATTGTTCCGTCCCAGCCGCGGACCAACCGGACCGCGGCTCGCCTCGCCAGCCAATGACGAAGGCAATGGCGAGAGAGAGCACGCGGCGAGCGAGGCCGCAGGCCGACCCTCCGCTTTCCCTCCTCTTTGTTCCCTTCGTTACCTTCTGTCGTCTGTTTCCGCCTTCCGCTCTCCGCTTTCCGGTTTTCCCAGAAACTCCGGCATCGTCGCCTCGCCCGCGGCGGAGATGCCATCGCGGCGGACGACCTTCCACACGGTCAGGCAGAGGATCTTGAGGTCGAGCCCGAGCGTCCGGTGGTCGACATACCAGACATCGAGCCGGAACTTCTCGTCCCAGCTCAGCGCGTTGCGGCCGTTGATCTGCGCCCAGCCGGTAAGGCCCGGCCGTACCTCGTGCCGTCGCGCCTGTTCGGCCGAGTAACGCGGGAGGTAGCGCACGAGCAACGGCCGCGGCCCCACCAGGCTCATGTCGCCGCGCAGCACGTTCCAGAGCTCGGGCAATTCGTCCAGACTGCTCGCCCGCAGCCAGCGGCCGAAGGGCGGCAACCGCTCGGCATCGGGCAGGAGCTGGCCCGTCGCGTCCCGCGCCTCGGTCATCGTACGAAACTTCAGCAGCCGGAACAACCGCCCGCCCCGCCCCGGCCGTTCTTGCACGAACAGCACCGGCCCCCCGAGCTTCACCCGCACGAGCACCGCGAGCACGAGCAGCACCGGCGCGAGCACGAGCAGCCCGAGCGCGGCCAATGCGACATCCAGCGCGCGTTTCGCGCCGGAATCGCGGACGACAGAGGCCAGAGGACGGACGGCGGACATCAGAGGGCAGAGGACAGCGAGCTGAGAGCGGGCGGCAGTATCCGGTGGACGGTCTCCGATGCTCGAAGTAGCGGAACTCGTGAGAGTTTCGTGCCGGTGAGCAGACGGCGGAAACTCGGAACTCGAGACCTGTAGGCCAGGGCGTCGACCTGGCTCCGCAGCCGGAGTCCGGACTGGCGACAGAAGGTAACGAAGAAAACGAAGGGGCGGAGCCGATGGCCGATGTAGCGGAACTCGTGAGAGTTTCGTTCCGGTGAGGTTTTGCGTACCGCGAAACCTTAGGGCGCCGCAAGCGGCGCCCGGTGAGATGTGCTGGCCGCGGTGAGGCCGATGCTCGGAGTAGCGGAACTCGTGAGAGTTTCGTGCCGGTGAGCAGACGGCGGAAACTCGGAACTCGAGACCTGTAGGCCAGGGCGTCGACCTGGCTCCGAAGCCGGAGTCCGGACTGGCGACAGAAGGTAACGAAGAAAACGAAGGGGCGGAGCCGATGGCCGATGTAGCGGAACTCGTGAGAGTTTCGTTCGGGTGCTGCATTGCTGTAGGCCACGTCGGGGACGTGGCAGCCCGGCTGCGTCCCGACGCCGCGTTCCAGTATCTGCTGCGTACCGGCTGGAACGCAGCATGGTACGTGGCGGGGAACGCAGCGAGTTTGCCGTAGGTAACGACGGGAGGTGGTCGTCCTCCGATCACCGCTCTGGCCTACAATCAGATCCCCCACCCGGCGCGCTCACTCTCCGGCCGCCTGCAGCACCTGCCGGACAATCGCGTCGCTCAAGTAGATCCCCTCGCGGACCAAGGCGCGGACCTCCGGCTCGACCAATGCGAGATGCCCCTGCCGTTTAGCGCGAACCAACAGGCCCAGCGTTCCCAAGCACGCGAACCCCTGCACTTGGGCGAGCCGTCGCCCACGAGCATCGTCCATCAGGAGCAACGCGCCGGGATTCGAGGCGGCAACGGCGAGCGCAGCCGCCTCGCCCGCATCGATCTGCAGACGGTACGCCGCAAACACCACCGGCTCGGGCTCGCGGATACAGTCACCGAGCTCGTCAACAATCCGTGCAACTTCGGGACGGTCACCGCCACGAACCACCACCTCATGCCAGACAGGTTCCGGCACCACGATCTCACGGGCGAGTTTCCGCAAGAGCGCGAGCCGGTCGATCTTCGCCAAACCGATCAACGGCCCGGCGTCGGCCACGATCATCGTTTCAAGCGCGGGCAAGGTCGTCGGCCTGCTCGGCGGCAGTCAAGTTGATGGGGGAGACCTGCAGGCGGGCCAGCGCCGCGTCGAAATCCCAGAGCGAGAGACCGGCCAATTCCGCCGCTTGGCCGATCGACATGCGATGGAGTTCGAACAGCTTGACCGCGAGCAGCAACCGGAACTCCGCCGTCACCGCCGAAGGATCCATCCCGGCGGCTGCCAGCCAGCGTTCATCAACGGGAATTTCGAGTTTGGTCATGGACGCACCCTAGCAAAGGCCCTCGAGGTTTCAATGCCCGTCCTCCGCCCAGCCGCGGACCGCAGCGTGCAACGCGAGGACCGCGGCGAACCGGGGCGCAGCTCCGGCCATGTCATCCGCCCAGCCGCGGACCGCAGCATCGCGAGGAACCGCGTTCCAGTTGGTACGCGGTTGCGAACGCGGCGAGGGAGATCACCGCTCTGGCCTACAAGGACATAACCCGAAACGCTCACGCGTTCCGCTACGACACCCCGGGCGCGAGGCACTCGCGCCCTAAGGTTTTGCGAAGCATCGCAAAACCTGTTCGATCACGCGGTCCTGCTCGATGTCCGACATCGCCGAGCCGGACGGCAGGCACAGGCCCTGGTCGAACAGCCGCTCGGACACCGCGCCGCCGAACACCGCGCAGCCCATGCGCTGGAACACCGGCTGCAGGTGCAGCGGTTTCCAGAGCGGGCGCGCCTCGATGTTCGCCTCCTCCAGCGCCAGCCGCACCGTCTCGCGGTCCGTGCCTGCGACCTCCGGGTCGATCGTGATGCAGGTCAGCCAACGCGTGCCCGTGCCCCACGGCGTCTCCGCCCGAAAACCGATGCCGGGCAGCCCGCCCAACGCCCGCTGGTAGCGTTCGTAGATGCGCCGGCGGGTGGCCACGCGGTCATCGAGCACGCGCAACTGGCCGCGGCCGATCCCGGCCACCACGTTGCTCATCCGGTAGTTGTAGCCGATCGTCGAATGCTCGTAGTGCGGCGCCGGATCGCGCGCCTGCGTGGCCAGGCTGTGCGCGAAGTCCACCAACGCCTTGTCGTTCGACACGAGCATGCCGCCGCCTGAGGTCGTGATGATCTTGTTCCCGTTGAAGGAAAACGCGCCGATCAGACCCATCGAGCCCGCCGCCTTGCCCTGGTAGGTCGCGCCCACCGCCTCCGCCGCATCCTCGATCACGGGCACGCCGTGCCGCTCGCACGCCTCCAGGATCGGCCCCATGTTCGCCGTCTTGCCATAGAGGTGCGCCACGATCACCGCACGCGGCAGCCGTCCCTTCTTCGCCCGGTCGTCCAACGCCGCGGCGAGCAGCGCCGGATCCAGATTCCACGAGTCCGCCTCGCAATCGATGAACACCGGCCGCCCGCCCTCGTATACGATCGGGTTGGCCGTCGCGATGAACGTGAAGTCCGACACGAACACCTCGTCGCCGGGTTTCACGCCCACGCAGCGCATCGCCAGATGCAGCGCCGCCGTGCCCGAGGACAGCGACACCGCATGCTTCACGCCCACCCGCGCGGCGAATTCCTCCTCGAACGCTTTCAAGTTCGGCCCCGCCGGCGCGATCCAGTTGTGCTCGAACGCCTCGGTCACGAACTTGAATTCGTCGGCCCCCATGTGCGGCGGCGAGAGGAAGAGCCGCGGCCGCACCGCCCCGGTCTGTTTCTGCGGCAGGCCCGCCGCCGTCACGCCCGCCTTCGCCCGGCGCTCGGCCAACTTGGTGACGCGATGCACCACCAGCAGGGAGAGCAACGCCACCGCGAGCACCGTGCTCTTCGTCACCGTGCCGCCCCACACATAGGCCAGCGCCGCCAGCGCCGAGCCCGCCGCCCACCAGAGGTACAGCTGCGACACGCGAGCATGGGTCCAGCCGCTGATCGTCAACCGCTGGTAGAGATGGCTGCGGTGCGCCTTGAGCACGTTCTCGCGATGGCGCAAGCGCCGCAGGAAGGTGAACGCGCCATCGGCCACGAACGGCCATACCACCAACCCGGCGAACACCGGCACCGAGCCGAGGAAATCGGGCCGCAGGCTGCCGGGCGGGTGCGACTGCGCGAGTTGCGCCAGCAACGCCAGCGGCAACACCGCGAAGCAGAAGCCGAGGAAGGCGCTGCCGACATCGCCCATGAAGATCCGCGCCGGCGACCAGTTGTGCGCGAGGAAACCCGCACACGCCCCGCCCACCGCCCCACCGCCCACGGCCACGACCGGCGATCCGACCTCGACACCGAGCAACGCCCACGCCGCACCGGCGACCACACCTTGCACGCCGGCGATCCCGTCGATGCCGTCCATGAAGTTGTAGACATTCGTCAGACCCACGATCCAGACGAGCGTGAGCGCCGCGCCCGCCCAGAGCGGCAGACCGAGCGGCGCGCAAC